>NZ_JBOHKS010000254.1:0-9214 GCF_050729195.1 Hypericibacter sp. | reverse complement strand
TATAAGCCGCGACCGTCTCTTCGGGCACCGAGCCCGGATAGAGGATGTCGACACCGCTCTCGAACAGCCGCGCCGCATAGGGATCGTTCTCCTTGCGTCCGCCCAGCATCACCAGCGTGATGTTGGGGTTGCCGAGATGAGCCAGGGCCTGGACGCTCAGATCCTGCCCCTTGCGCGGGTCGATGCGGCCCAGATGCAGCAGGTAGAAGCGCTCGGGTTTCTTCTCGAAGGGGCAGGGGCGGGGCGAGAGGTCCATGCCGATGCCATAGGGGACAACCGTCCAATTGTCGCGCTTGAGATAACGGCCCCAGAGCCATTGGGCCTGCCATTGGGTCGGAAACACGATCCGGTCGGCGGTGCCGAAGGCCTCGGGCTTGAAATCCGCCATCTTGGTGTAGCCGAGGCCGAATTTCGGCTCGTGGATCCACCAGACCACCGGGCAGCGTCCCGCCGTCTGCATCACGATGTCGGAGGCGGTCACGGTGTTGAATAGCGCGACGTCGTAATCCTTGAGCTTGACCCCCTCCTTGAGCGGAATGTCGTAGCGCTCGAATTCCGCCTCGAGCGGTTCGGTCGGGCGTTTCAATTTCAGGATATGGATGTCGTGGCGCTTGCGCAGCTCGCGCAGCAGGCGAAGCAGGATGATCGGCGCGCCCTCGCGCACGAAATTATGGCTGTAGGCCAGGATCCGCATTCGTCTTCCCCCCGATGGCGTGGGGGCTTGCCCCCGCGTCCCCCGCCGTCATCCCCCGATGACGGCTCCTCTCACATCCGTCCGACCGCGCCGACCTTCTTCGGCGCCGGCTGGCGCGACAGGGCCGGGATCACATCCTCGGCGCGATCGACCACCATATAGAACGGCGCCGGATCGGCCATGAAGCCCTCCTGCCTGCCATGCTCGATCAGCCGCAGCAGCGGATCCCAGTAACCGCCCTCGTTCAACACGACGATCGGCTTGTCATGCTGGCCCAGCTGACGCCAGGTCATGACCTCGAAGAATTCCTCGAGCGTCCCGAACCCGCCCGGCATCATGCAGAAGGCGTCCGAGAGCTCGAACATGAGCTGCTTGCGCGCATGCATGCTGTCCACCACGCGCAGCTCGTCGATCTCCCGGTTGCCGATCTCGCGGACCTCGAGGAAGTTCGGAATGACACCGGTGACCTGGCCGCCCGCGCTCTTGACCGCATCGGCGACGACGCCCATCAGCCCGACGCGCCCGCCGCCATAAATGAGCCGCACCTGATTCTGCGCGATATGCCGGCCCAGCCGCTGGGCGATGTCGCGATAGCCCGGTCCGCGGCCTTCGGCCGCGCCGCAATAGACGCACAAGGATTTGATCGAAGCCGTCATGAGTTCCGGTGGTTATATCGGTTGGGGCCGCGAAACCGGCGACGCCCGGTAACAAAGGCCGGCGACCATAGCCCCCTCCGGCCTTCCGGGCCAGTTTGAAGCCGCGCCGCGGCCGGGCGGCATTTTGCCCGCCCGAATCGACAGACCGCCGTCAGGAGGGTAGCCCAGGATGGAAGTTGAGGGCCAAAACCCCGCTTTCAAGGCGGATTTCCAAGGGTCTGGAGGATGATGGTGCGGAACAAAGCTTGCGAAGGGCTGAATCGCCGGCCGGCCTTGGCCAGCCGGGTCCGGAGCCTTGGGCTGGGGCTGCTGGGGTTGAGCCTGCTGGCGGTCGCGGGTCCTGCCCGGGCGGACAGCAGCGCGGAGGGAGACTCGCAGATCGCGCGCGGGGCCTATCTCTTCGCCGCCGGCGGCTGCAACGCCTGCCACACCGACAAGAAGAATGGCGGCGCGCAGCTGGGCGGCGGGGTGGCCTTGGACACGCCCTTTGGCCGCTTCTACACCCCCAATATCAGCGCCGATCCCGAGCATGGCATCGGCCGCTGGTCCGAAGCGGATTTCCTGCGGGCGCTGAAGCAGGGCATCGCGCCCGACGGCAGCTACTACTATCCGGCCTTTCCTTACACCGCCTACTCCAAGGCCAATCCCGACGATCTGCTGGCCATCCGCGCCTATATTCTTTCCCTGCCGCCGGCAGCGACCGCCAACAAGCCCCATGAGCTGCGCTTTCCCTTCAGCTGGCGCGCGCTTCTCGGGGTCTGGCGTCTGATGAATTTCGACGAGGGCGGCGCCTGGGTGGAGGATGCCGGCCACGATGCGAGCTGGAACCGCGGCGCTTATCTGACCGCGGCGCTGGGCCACTGCGCCGAATGCCATACGCCGCGCGGGTTCCTGGGCGGGCTCGAGCGGAGCCTCTCCTTTTCGGGCACGACAGCGGCGCCGGGCGGCGGCAAGGTGCCGAACATCACGCCCGATCCCCAAACCGGCATCGGCAGCTGGTCGAAGGATCAGGTGGTTCGCGTGCTGAAGGACGGGGCCTTGCCGGACTTCGATTATGTCGGCGACGGGATGGGCGAGGTGGTCAGCGAGAACACCAGCAAGCTTACCGATGCTGATCGAACGGCTATCGCCGACTATCTGATGTCGCTGCCGCCCATTCGAAACGACGCCGCCAAGGCGACACAACCCGGCTATTGAAGGCCGCGATCGGCCCCCGAGATTGCAAAAACCTCCGGGAAGGCCGTCTCGCGGCCGTTAACCTTCCCGGTCGCGGCGGCATGACAGAGCCGTTCTCGGCTGTTACGCTTGGGCGTCAGCGCTGGCGGAGTCGCCAGATCGCGAATCGCCGACCGCGACGGCCCATTACGAGAGTCGAATTGAACCGCGTTCTCCTCATTGTGATTCTGGGCGCAGCCGTGGTGGCGGCGGCGCTGGTGCTGCAATTCACCATCAACCGCCAGAGCAGCGACGAGCCGCAGCCGACCGTCTCGAGCGAGCAGACGGCGAGCGCGCCCGCGGGCGAGAGCACGACCGCGACGACGACGGAAGCGCCGGCCCCCACCGACCTCAAGCCCAGCTTCGACGTCGTCCGGGTGAAGCCGACCGGCGAGACGGTCATCGCCGGCCGCGCGCCGCCGGGGGCCGAGGTGACCATCAGCGACAATGGCCAGGTGCTGGGAAAGGTGACCGCCGACGAGCGCGGCGAATGGGTGTTCCTGCCTGAGAAGCCGCTGACCCCCGGCAATCATCAGCTCTCGCTGTCGGCAGTGCCGCCGGGCGGGGGCCCGGCGACGGAATCGGATGACGTGGTGGTGGCGGTGGTGCCGCAGCCCGGCACGACGCTCGCGGGTCAGGCCGGCGGCAACACGGGCGAGGCGCTTGCGGTCATCGTGCCGCGCAATGGCGGCAGCGCCACCCAGGTGGTGCAACTGCCCTCGACCTCCCCCTCGGGCACGACCACGCCCGATGCCCAGGCGCCGCGCATGGGCGCCCTGTCGCTCGACACGGTCGATTACGACAATCACGGCGACATCATCGTCGGCGGCCATGCCGAGCCCGGCGCCCAGGTCATGATCTATCTCGACAATGGATTGCTGGGACAGGCGCTGGCCGGTGCCGACGGCCGCTGGGAATTGCGTCCCGAGCTGCCCGTGCCGCCCGGCCTCCACACGCTGCGCGCCGATCAGTTGAACGGCGAGAGCAAAGTGACGGCGCGTGTCGAGACGCCGTTCGAACGGGCGACGCCCGGTGACATCGCGGCCGCCGGCGCCTCGTCCAGCGACAGCATCGTGGTTCAGCCCGGCAACAGCCTGTGGCGGATGGCCCGGCGCAGCTATGGCAGCGGCTGGCAATATTCGGTGATCTACGAGGCGAACAGGGAACAGATAAGAAATCCCGACCTGATCTATCCGGGCCAGGTTTTCAAGCTGCCGCCGGCCAAGACCAATTGATGGCGCCGGGGGCGCGCCTTCAGGCGGCGTTCTTGGCCGCGCGCTTGGGCGGCAGGAATTCGGCGACGAGCGCCAGATAGGGCATCAGCTCCAGCAGCAGGACGGTGACGGCGCCGATCAGACGGCCCGCGGTCAGCGGGCGTTCGACCGGAATCTCGCCCACGGCACGCATGCTCATATTGGCGCCGGTCAGGAGCCGCGCATGCGGCAGCTGGCGCGTCGCCTGCAGCAGGGCCAAGGCCCGCTGGCGGCGCTCGCGCGATTCGATCGAGTAGGGCAGCGGCAGCAGATCCGCGCCGATCACCAGACGGGCGCCGGCATCCGTGGAGAAGGCCTGGCCGCTGAAGTGATGGCCGAGGAAGGCGAAGCGGAAGGTGACCGGATTGTCTTCGCCCCGCTCCTCGATCATGCCTTCGGCGCTGACCGAGACCGAACTGATCTCGATCGGCAGCGCCTGGCGCGCGATCTGGGCGAACATTGTCTGCGCCATGGGGCTTGGAACCTTATCGGGAAACTATATCCGAAAGGAGTATCACGCCCGCTTTTAAGGATCGGTTAAACCTACTGAAACATTGGCAAAATCGGGGGCAATCAGATGCTTGAGCCGGTCCACCCCCGGGGCCGCCGAGGTTACGCTGGCGTTCTGGGAACGCGGCGGGTGTTGTAGATTGCACGCATGAGCGATCAACCCGCAAAGCCCCTCGGATCGGAACAGCGTTATCGCGCCAATCTTCAAGGCGAAGTGGATGGCGCACAGCTGTACCGGTCGCTGGCCGATGCCGAGCCCGACCCGAAGATTGCCGAGGTCTATCGACGGCTGTCGGCGGTCGAGGAGGCGCATGGCGAGTTCTGGAGGCGCAAGCTCCAGGCGCTCGGCAAGCGCGCGAGGCCCATGCGGCCCGGCTGGCGCACGCGGGCCCTGGGCTGGCTTGCACGCCGCTTCGGTCCGGAGTTCGTGCTGCCGGTCATCAGCGGCCTGGAGAAGGCGGATGTTGGCAGTTACGACGCCCAGCCCGACGCGGTGGACGGCGGGTTGCCGCAAGCGGAACGCTCTCATGCCAGGATTCTGGCGGCCATCGCGGGCGGTCCCGAAGGTGGCTTGTCCGGATCGACACTCGGCCGGATCGAAGGGCGCCATAGAACCGGCGGCAATGCCCTGCGGGCAGCCGTTCTTGGCGCCAATGACGGGTTGGTTTCCAATCTCAGCCTGGTCATGGGCGTGGCCGGTGCCACGGTCGATTCCCACACGTTGCTGATTACCGGTCTCGCCGGTCTCGTCGCTGGCGCCTGTTCGATGGCCATGGGCGAATGGCTTTCCGTCAACAGCGCGCGGGAGCTCTATCAGCAGCAGATCGAGACCGAAGCCGGCGAACTGGAGCAGGCGCCAGACGAGGAGAAGGAAGAGATCATCCTGATCTATCAGGCCAAGGGCCTCAGCGAGGCACAGGCGCGCGCGCTGGCCGATCAGCTGATGTCGAACAAGGAGACCGCGCTCGATACCCTGGTGCGGGAAGAGCTGGGCATCGATCCCGACGAACTGGGTGGGTCCGCATGGACGGCGGCAGGGACCTCATTCTGTCTTTTCGCGTTCGGCGCCGTCTTTCCGATCATTGGGCTGTTCTTTCTGACCGCCGAGGCGGCGCTGCTGGCGGGCCTGATCGCGAGCGGCGTGGCCTTGTTCGCGATCGGAGCCGGGACCAGCCTCTTCACCGGACGTGGTGTTCTGTTTTCAGGATTGCGCCAGTTGCTGATCGGGTTCGCCGCCGCAGGCGTCACCTTCCTGATCGGGCGACTGGTCGGGGTCAGCCTCGCGGGTTGACCCACACCACCATGCTCTCCAAATATCTGCTCAGCTCCCTCAATCAAACGAGAAAGCGGCTCAACGTGACCCAACAGACTCCTTCCGCCAGCTATGTCATTACCCCGCCGCCGCAACCGGCCTTGCCGGTCCGCGGCACGACGCAGCTCTTCCCGGTGCATCGCATCTATTGCGTCGGGCGTAACTATGCCGAGCATGCGATCGAGATGGGCCACGACCCGAAGCGCGAGGCGCCGTTCTTCTTCCAGAAGAACCCCGACACGCTGGTGCCCGACGGCGGCAAGTTCCCCTATCCGGACCGCTCGACCGACGTCCACCACGAGCTCGAGCTGGTGGTGGCTCTGGCCAAGGGCGGCAAGAACATCGCGCCGAAAGATGCCGCGGCTTGCATATTCGGTTATGCGGTCGGCCTCGATATGACCCGGCGCGACCTGCAGGGCGAAGCCAAGAAGCAGGGGCGTCCCTGGGAGGTCGGCAAGGCCTTCGAGCATGCGGCCCCCTGTTCCGCGATCCTGCCGGCGTCCCAGATCGGCCATCCGGCCAAGGGCGCCGTCTGGCTCGACGTGAATGGCGAGCGCCGCCAGACGGGGGATCTCGGCCAGTTGATCTGGTCGGTGCCGGAGATCATCGGCCATCTCTCGGCCCTCTTCGAACTGAAGCCCGGCGACCTGATCTTCACCGGCACGCCGGCGGGGGTCGGGCCGGTCAAGCGCGGCGACCGGCTCCATGGCGGCGTCGAGAGCGTCGGCGAGCTCCGGATCGAGGTCGCCTGAGGTCCGGGGTTCCCTCTCCGGGATGCCGATATATCCCTTGAAAAAGCAGGGTAAAATTCCGATCTGAGGGGGATTGGGAGAGGGCATGGCGGGTCGCCGGGAATGCTTACCCAGCGGCAACCGCCCGAGGATAGAATGCGCGCCGCTCGGCACCCGGCCGTCACGGCAAGCCATAGGACCTTTTCCTTGCTCGATCGCATCTTGGTTCCCATTCATCGCGAGGGCTGGCGTTTCGCGGGGCTGTTCGCGATCGCGACGCTGCTCTTGTGGTGGCTGTGGTCGCCCCTGGGCTGGGTCGGGCTGGTGGCGACCTTGTGGTGCGTCTATTTCTTCCGCGACCCACCGCGCGTGACCCCGATCCGCAGCGGCCTGGTGATCGCGCCCGCCGATGGCGTGGTGCAGGCGATCGAGCCGGCCGTGCCGCCGACGGAACTGGGCATGCCGGCCTTGCCGCTGATCCGCATCAGCGTCTTCATGAATGTGTTCGACGTGCATGTGAACCGCATGCCGATCGACGGCACGGTGCTGTCGCTGGGCTATCGGCCCGGCAAGTTCTTCAATGCCTCGCTCGACAAGGCGAGCGAGTTCAACGAGCGCCAGTCGGTCCGGGTGCGCAGCACCGACGGCCATGAGTTCGCGGTGGTCCAGATCGCGGGCCTGGTGGCGCGGCGGATCCGCTGCGATATCGAGGCGAACCAGATGGTGCGCGCGGGCGAGCGCTTCGGCCTGATCCGCTTCGGCAGCCGTGTCGATGTCTATCTGCCCGAGGGCATCGCGCCGCTGGCGGTGGTGGGTCAGCGTTCGGTCGCGGGCGAAACGGTCTTCGCCGACCTGCAATCGGCCGAACCCATGCGAAGAGGAGAGATGCGCTGATGCGTAGGCGTCCTACGGTCGCGCGGCTGCGCGACCAGTCCTTCAACCGGCTGATCCCCAACATCCTGACCTTGCTGGCACTCTGCGCCGGCCTGACCAGCATCCGCTTCGGATTGCATCAGCATTGGGAAGCCGCCGTGGTGGCGATCCTGATCGCGGCCATCCTCGATGCGCTGGACGGGCGGATCGCGCGCCTGCTCGACAGCACCAGTAAATTCGGCGCCGAGCTGGATTCGCTCTCCGATTTCGTCAGTTTCGGTGTGGCCCCGGCGCTGCTGCTCTATTTCTGGAATCTGTCCGAGACCGGTGCGCCGGGCTGGGTGGCAGTGCTGCTCTATTGCGTCTGCTGCGGCCTGCGTCTGGCCCGCTTTAACACCAAGCTCGACAACACCGACCTGCCGGCCTGGACCGGTCGCTTCTTCATGGGCGTTCCGGCGCCGGCTGCCGCCGGACTGGTCCTCGTGCCGATGGTGGCCGACCTCGCCGTCGGCCCCGGCTATTTCGACAATCCCTGGCTCGCGGGCATGGTCGCGGTGGTCGTGGCGGGGCTGATGGTGAGCCGCCTGCCGACCTACTCCTTCAAACGGATCAAGGTGCCGCAACATTTCGTTCTTCCTACCCTGTTGATCGTGGGGGCACTGGCGGCCTTTCTGGCGTCGAGCCCCTGGCTCACCTTGCTCGGAATCTGCGGCCTCTATCTCTGCTCGATGCCGTTGAGCTGGCTCTCCTATCGCCGCCTCGCGGGCACCACGCCTGTGGCGCCGGCCACAGCGCCGGTCGCGATGGAAGAAACCGATCTCGACGAGCATGATGAGTTGCCGCCTCGCTGATCTTTCACGCGGGCACGCTTGGGATTGCGTAATGTTGGGGTGGAAATGCTGGACCCGAAATCGGGCTCCAGGCATTGTCCCTGAGGTCCCTTGCTGTTTGAGCCTGCACCATGAGCGATGCTCCGATCTCACGCCGCGCTTTGCTGGCCGTGATCCGTCCCTGGATCGCCAGCGCCGTGGTCGTGCTCGCGCTGGCCTTGGCGGTGCGGTTCCTGGTGATCGAGCCGCGGGGCATCGGCATCGCCTGCCTGGGCGAGCCCGCGCCCTGGTGGTGCGGTCCGCGCGATCTGCTGGTGGTGATCTCGCGCGGCGGCGGCTGGGGCGTGGCCTCGCTCGGCTTCAGCATCCTGGCGCTGATCACCGGCTGGCGGCCTTTGGCCGTGCTGGCTTGCGTGCTGGGGCTCTGGGGCGTCGTGCTCTATAACGCCGGGGCTGCCGCCTTCGGGCTGCTACTTGGCCTGTTGCGTCTGGTGCGCGCCGATGCCGGGATCTCCGGCCCCGACCCGCAGCGCCCGCAAGGCCGGCAGCAAGGGTAACGCCAGCAGCAGCGCGGTGGCGGCCCAGCCCAGCGCGACGAAATTGAGCGGGCCTTCACGCAAAGCGACCAGCAGGCCCGCCAGGAACAGCAGACCCGAGAGCATCGCTTCCTCGCGCCGGTCGACCTTGCGCGTGGCCGCGATGTCGCGGGCGCTCCAGGCGAGCCAGGCGAAAGCGATCGCCGGCGTGAGCAGGGCCGCGAGCGGGAAGTCGCGATAGCGCGGATCGAAGATGAATCCGAGCGACAGCGCGAGTGCCGTGACCACGGCGGAACCCTGCAACAGCGCCAGTATCGTCGGCAGGTCGAGCCGCGCGCGCCAGGGACGGCACAGCCAGGCGAGCGCCGAGGAGAAGGTGGCGATCTTGAACCGTCCGGTCGCCTGCGCGTGAAATGCCGCGAGCGCGCTGCCGGCGCTGACCAGCAGCAGCAGGGCTTCAGCGGCATACTCATAGGAGACCATCGCCGCCAACAGCGAATGCCGAACCTGCAGCAGGAGGGCGCTGCCGGTCGCTTCCGCGATCAGGCCGGCCAGGATCCAGCTGCCGATACTGCCGCGATAACCCCAGAGGAAAGCGGCGCCC
>NZ_JBOHKS010000253.1:0-20576 GCF_050729195.1 Hypericibacter sp. | reverse complement strand
CGTGAGGTTGTAGCCGGTGGTGCCGGCGCAGAAGACCACCATGCCGCCGCGCTTCACCACGAAGCAGGAGACCGGGAACGTCGCCTCGCCCGGATGCTCGAACACGAAATCGACATCGTTGCCCTTGCCCGTCACCTGCCAGATGGCGGCGCCGAACTTGCGGCATTCCTTCATATAGTCGTTGAACTCGGGCCCGTTCACCTTGGGCAGCTGGCCCCAGCATTTGAAGTTGTTGCGATTGACGAGGCCCTTGGCGCCGAGCTGCATCACGAAGTCGCGCTTGCTCTCGTCCGAGATGACGCCGATGGCATTGGCGCCCGCGGTCGAGATCAGCTGCACCGCCATCGAGCCGAGGCCGCCCGAGGCGCCCCAGACCAGCACATTGTGACCCGGCCGCAGGATATGCGGACGATGGCCGAACAGCATGCGATAGGCGGTCGCGAGCGTCAGCACATAGCAGCCGCTCTCTTCCCAGGTGAGATGCTTGGGGCGGTGCATGAGCTGGCGATCCTGCACGCGCGCGAACTGCGCGAAGGAACCGTCCGGCGTCTCATAGCCCCAGATGCGCTGCGAGGGCGAGAACATCGGATCGCCGCCATTGCATTCCTCGTCGTCGCCGTCGTCCTGGTTGCAATGGACCACGACCTCGTCGCCGACCTTCCAGCGCTTCACCTTGGAGCCGACAGCCCAGACGATGCCGGCGGCATCCGAGCCGGCGATGTGATACTCGGCCTTGTGCACGTCGAAGGGCGAGATGGGCGTGCCCAGCGCCGCCCAGACGCCGTTGTAGTTGACGCCCGCGGCCATCACCATGACAAGCACGTCATGGCTGTCGAGGGTGGGGGTGGCGACCGCCTCGACCTTCATCGCGCTCTCGGGCTCGCCATGGCGCTCGCGCCGGATCGCCCAGGCATACATCCGCGCCGGGACATGGCCCAGCGGCGGAATCTCGCCGACCTCGTAGAGATCCTTCACCGGTTGCTGGGGCTCGGCGCGCAGGGGCACCACCTTCGCTGGCTCGCTCATCAGACCACCCTCCTTCGATGGGTCCGCCTGGCATCCCCGGCCCGGTCTGGGGCTGGCTTCCCGATAGATGCCGCGGCGATCGGGAAACGGATGTACCGGCTCGCGGTTCCGTTTGCAATGCACAAAAATGCAGATTGTTACGACAATCGGCACATAATGGACTGAATATTACAATAGATGGTCGATAAACATCATAATCGATATGGCGAGGCCGATATCGAGCCCGGAAAAACCCGCGATATTGCATCGCAATAGTGCGCTTGCAGCATTGCCCTGTCGAGTTCGGAAAGCGCCCGGCGCGATGCCGGGAGGGCACCCGCGCGGCTCAGTGATTGGATTTCGTCGGCTTGATCCGGGGGGCGCCGCTGACGGGCTTGCCGATGCCGCTGTCGTCGGGCGTCGCGACAGTGCCGGCGCCACTGTCCTCGACGGTGCCGGCGCCGCTATCCTCGACGGTGCCGCTGCCGCCATTGTCGACCCCGCTGTCGCTTTCAGGAGCGGCGTCACTGCCGGTCCCGGCGTCGCTGTCGGTCGTGCTGACCGTCCCGCTATTGCTGCCGCTGCAGACCGATTTCACGGCGGTCCATTGCGCGGCGGTGAAGGCATGCTCGCCGGTGGCGGGCCGGTCGGTGGCGGCGATGCGGTCGGCGAGGCCCGGATGGCTCGCGAGCCAGTCGGGCAGGATGCCCTCGCTCTCCTCCGGCCCCAGCCGGCGGAAGAAGCCGGCAAGCCCGTCGGCGCGCAGACCCGCATTTTCGAGCAGCTCGACACCGCGGCTGTCGGCATCCGCCTCCATCTGTCGCGTATAGGTGAAGCCCACCAGCACCTGGCCGACGCTGCCCATGTCGCCGCTGCCCAGCAGCATGGTGAGCACGGCGCCGAGGCCGACCTGCTGGATCGCGTTCTGCATCGGGTGGCGCAGATCGAGATGGGCCAGCTCATGGGCGAGAACGCCGGCGACCTCGTCGCCCGACCCCGCCTTGTCGATCAGGCCGCGAAACACGACGATATGATTGCCGGGCAGCGCGAAGGCATTGACCATCTTGCCGTCGACCACGTCGAGCGTCAGCGGCGGGTCCTCGATCTCGTCCGGCGCCAGGCGGGTGAGCAGGCCTTCGAGGGCCGCGACCCCGTCCTCGCCATGGCAGGTGGGTGCCAGCGAGACGAAGGCGTTGCGCATCGCCTGGCCGAACGGCATCTCCCAGCGCCGCGGCATGGTCTGCGCCAGCTCGGCCGCGGCAAAGGGGAAGCCGAAATAGAAGGCCGCGAGCAGGCCGGCGATGATGCCGCCCCAGACCACCGCGCGCCTCAGGCCGCGATGGCTCCGCTGCCGCTTCCATTGCCCCAGCTCGGGACGCATCGTCAGCAACAGATTGCGGGCGCCGGTGTCGGCCAGGATCAGCCGCGCGCCGTCGCCTTTGCGCATCGCGCTCGTCCGCGCGAAGGTCATCGCCCCGTCGGTCGAGCGCCGGTCGATGGTTTCGATCTCCGCGAGCGGCCACTCCGCGAGCAGCTGGGCGCCGACGCCGACGATCTTGAGCTTGCTGCCGGTGACATTGACGCGCACCGGATGGGCCACCGCATTGCGGCCGTCATAATAGCGGTCGGGCGCCTCGCCGGCCTTGGCACTCGATGCGGATGGGCCCTGGTTCGTCACCGTTCCTGCCGCCCTCGCTGGGAAATCGATCGAACTAGAACATACCTGGATCGAAGGCTTCCAACAGCCCCTCGCCGAAGCGCGGCCGGGCGATGGTCGATTGGGTCAGCGCCGCCCCGTCGAGCTCGCCCTGGATCTCGAGATTGCGGGCGATGAAACGCATCGTGCGCTGGATCAGGATCGGAAAGCCGAAGCCCAGGGTCACGAGGTAGATCGCGGCATTGCCGACCCAAAGCCCGATCAGGCCGCCGGTCGTGGCGGTGCTGGCGAAGCGCAGGCTGGCGAACCGCGCGGCCGCGGCTGTTGCCCGGTAGAGGGTGGCGAAATAGAACGCCCAGCCGATCAGATAGGAGAGCCCGAGGCCGACAATGGCGGCGAGATAGCCGACGACGATGAGCCGGATGATGAGCTGGATCTGTGCCTCGTCCGGCTCTGTCTGATAGGTTTGCTGCTGCTGGATGTAAGCCTGGAGGCCCTGGATATCGAGCCAGCCCGCGGCATAGGCGATGCCGAGGATCCCGCCGACGAAGACCGCGGCGAGGGCGAAGGTCAGCACCAGGCTGACGAAAAAGGCGGCATAGAGCGGCCCCGCCCGCAGCTCGAGCTGCAGCCGCTCGCTGCCGAACCAGCTCGCATTGGCCCGCCAGTTCATCAGCTTCGAGGTGACCCAGGGCCGCGCCAATCCGAGCGTCAGCGGCAGCAGCAGCGACAGGCCCAGCGCCTTGAAGCCATAGCTCCAGCCCGAGCCCGTCATGCCACCGCGCACGCCGCGCCAATAGGTGCGGGTCAGGCGATAATTCTGCGCCGTGTAATGCGCGACCAGCGACAGATAGATGATGAAGAAGAGGAAGGCGAACTGCGTGACGATCGCGATCGGCGAATCCGGTCCCAAGGCGAACTGCAGCGCCACCTGCAGAATGCCGAACGCGAAAAGGAAGCCCAGTACGATCAGGAAGCCCTTGAAGAGCTCGCCGCCGGTGCCGGTATATTCGAGCCGGTCGCCCTGGAAGCTCACATGCGACCAGACATAGCGGCGGATCCGCGTCTTCGCCCAGAAGCGGAAGATGCCCAGGGTGATGACGGTCAGGACGAGATTCAGAAGATAGATTTCGTAGAGCTGGAACAGCGTGCCGTCATAGACCAGTCGCTGAGTCCCGGCGGCCGGCCCCGCCGGCCCCCCTGCCATCTGCACGTCCGCCATCGTTTCCCCCTGCAGCGGATGGTTGTGATCATGGGATTAGAGCAGCCTTCCCCTTGCTTGTCATGCACGGGTATGGGGAGGCGATTCCGCGGCCGCATTTTCTCTTTACCTCTCCACCCACGAAGCGGGGGAGAGGGTAGGGTGAAGGGGGTCTCGAAGAACTTACGCCTTCACGTCGCAGCGCGTTCTGTCGTTGACGCCGCGCCCACGCTGGCAGCACCCCCTCTCCAAGGAGGGGGAGAGGAAAGAGAATAAGAGGTGCGGTTACTCCCTCTCCCTCAATACCCCATCTTCCATTTCCCATCCTCGAGCGCGAGGGGGAAGCTGCTCCAGCCGTCGGGATGGCGCAGCAGTACGGTCGCGGTCTGGCCATAGACATAGACCTTCGTCAGCAGGGCGTAGATCCCATCGACATTGTTGCCCTCGGCGAAGATCATTTCCTTGAGCTGTCCCATGCCTTCGGGATTGAGCATCGTCAGCGCCGGGTGGTCCTTGATGACGATGGCCTTGAGCGCGTCGGGATTGCCGTCGGCAACCGCCTGGAGGAAACGCTTCAGCGTCTGGCCCTGTTCGCTGGCCTTGGCCTGGTCGCCCTCGAGGGTTGCGGTGAGCCTGGGCGCCGGGACCACCGCCGCGTTGAAGATAACGTTGAAGCTGTAGGCCTTTGGGCCCGGCTTGTTGTCGAAATTCACCACCTCCATCGGCGCGGTGGTCTTGATCTTGCCGGTGATGATGCCCTTGTCGTCGGTGAAGCCGGTCAGCTCCACTCCCGAGGAATCGCCGCTCATGCTGAAATATTGCGGCAGCTCGTCCTGCGGGATCAGGGTGCGGCCGCTGACGACCGTCTTGGCGGCGGGGTCGATCTCGATCACGAGGCCGCGCAGCTGGCCGTTATAGGCCTGCTCCATGGCGCTCATATCGTCGACCCGCCCCGGCAGCGGACGGTCGGTGAGGATCAGCGTGATCGTACGTTCGGGCGAATTCGGCATGCGCATTTCCGGCAGCTCGACCACCTCGAGCGCATAGGCCTGCGTCAGGGTGGTCGGCGCCTTGTCGAGCCGCAGCGTGCCGTCGGCCTTGCCGGGGCCAGGGCCGGCAGCCCAGGCCGGCGAGGAAACGCTGCCGGCCAGCAGCATCGCGGCGAGCCCGGCGCTCGCGCAGAATTTCAGCATCTCGATCGTCCTCCCATCATTGCGCCGGCATCGATCGGCGGGTCCTTGAATACCTGCTTGCGCGATGCCGGCCACCACCGGCCCCAGAATGCCCGGGACCCGTGGCGCTGGCGAGGGCGGCCGTCGAAAAAATCATTTGGAATCCTGTAACAATCGCGCGTGCCCAGCGTGTTCCGACATGCACCGGGCGGGCGATGACGCCGCCCGAGCGCTCCGCCGGGATTGACATTCGCGCGTCCCTGGCCATACTTGCCGCCGATCTTGGCGCCCTCGGGAGTCAAGTTTCCGTGGTCATTTGTGCCGGCTTGCGGCCACGTTAAATAAGCAGCTAAAAGGCCCAGGGACGCTTTGAACCTCGGCCTTTTCGGTCGAGGTTTTTTTTGGCTCGGCAGATTCTGCCGGCCTTGCGGAGATGTCCATGGTCCAGAGAAGGAGCCCGCGAATTTCGGGCTCGAAGACGCGCCCTTCCACCGCCGCGGCAAAGGCCGCCGGCATCGCCCCAGCACCCGGCCTGACCGGGTCGGGCGCCGATCCGGCGAGCTGGCATCCCGATACCCGCATGATCCATGGCGGCGTGCTGCGCTCCGATTTCAAGGAGACGGCCGAGGCGATCTACATGACCTCGGGCTTCGTCTACAGCACGGCCGAGGAGGCGGAAGCCGCCTTCGCCAACACCAAGCCGCGCTTCGTCTATTCGCGCTTCTCCAATCCGACCGTGCAGATGTTCGAGAGCCGCATGGCGCTGCTCGAGGGCGCGGAGGATTCGCGCGCGACCGCGAGCGGCATGGCCGCCGTGTTCGCGAGCCTCGCTTGCCAGCTCAAGGCCGGCGATCGCGTGGTGTCGTCCGACGCGCTGTTCGGCTCCTGCCAGTACATCCTGGCGGAGATCCTGCCGAAATACGGGATCGAGACGGTGCTGCTGGACGGGCGCGATCTCGGCGCCTGGCGCAAGGCGTTGTCGAAGCCGACCCAGGCGGTGTTCCTCGAATCGCCCTCCAACCCGGGCCTGCGCATCGTCGATCTCAAGGCGGTGTGCGATCTCGCGCACAAGGCGGGCGCCTGCGTCATCGTCGACAATGTGTTCGCCACGCCGCTGCTGCAGAAGCCCTTCGACTATGGCGCCGACGTGGTGGTCTATTCCGCGACCAAGCATATCGACGGGCAGGGAAGGGCGCTGGGCGGCATCGTGCTGGGCAGCCGCGCCTTCATCAACGACAAGCTGCAGCCCTTCCTGCGCCACACCGGCCCCTCGCTCTCGCCGATGAATGCCTGGCTCCTGCTCAAGGGGCTCGAGACGCTCGATCTGCGCCTGCAGCGCCAATGCGCCAGCTCGCATCGCATCGCCGAGTTCCTGTCGGGCCAGAAGAAGATCGAGACCGTGCTCTATCCGGGGCTCAAGAGCCATCCGCAGCATGCGCTGGCGATGCGCCAGATGAAGAGCGGCGGGACGCTCGTCACCTTCGATCTCAAGGGCGGCAAGGGCGGCGCCTTCCGCTTCCTCAACGCGCTGAAGCTGATCCTGATCTCGAACAATCTGGGCGATTCGAAGAGCCTGACCACGCATCCGGCGACCACGACGCATCAGCGCCTGGGCCCCGAGCTGCGCAAGCAGCAGGGTATCCTCGACGGCACGGTGCGGCTCTCGGTCGGGCTCGAGGCGGCCGAGGATCTGGAATCCGATCTGGCGCAGGCGCTGAAGGCGGTCTAGCGGGCCGGCGCCGATGCCGCCCCCCGACGCGCGGGAGCAATTCTGCGCCCGCATCCAGATGGGAGAAGATCGCTGACAGGCCGTCTGCGGGCCCGAGGCGAACGATTGTCTGTTACTGGTGACCCCGATGCCGATCAAGATTCCCGACAAGCTGCCCGCCTTCGACGCCCTGGTGAACGAGGGCGTGCGCGTGATGACCGAGACGGCGGCGATCCGCCAGGACATCCGCCCGCTTCAGATCGGGCTGCTCAATCTCATGCCGAACAAGATCAAGACCGAGCTGCAGATGGCGCGTCTTCTCGGCGCCTCGCCGCTGCAGATCGAGCTTTCGCTCGTCCGGATCGGCAATCACAAGACCAGGAACACCTCGGAAGACCACCTGCTCGCCTTCTACCAGACCTGGGAAGACGCGAAGGACCGGAAGTTCGACGGCTTCATCATCACCGGCACGCCGCTCGAGACGATCCCCTATGAGGAGGTCACCTATTGGCCGGAGATGCAGCAGATCTTCGACTGGACGCAGACGAACGTCCATTCGACGATGAATGTCTGCTGGGGCGCCATGGCGGCACTCCACCATTTCCACGGCGTGCCGAAGCATCATCTTCCGGAGAAGGCGTTCGGGGTCTACCGGCAGAAGATCATGGCGCCGTCGTCGCCCTATCTTCATGGCTTTTCCGACGATTTCCTGATTCCGATATCGCGCTGGGCGGAGATCAGGGCCGCGGACATCGCCGCCCGCCCGGAGCTGACGCTGCTGGCGCATTCCGACGAGAAGGGCGTGTGCATCGTCGAGGACAGCCGGTTCCGGCGTCTCTATGTGCTCGATCACCTCGAATATGATTCGGGGTCGCTCGCGGACGAGTATTCCCGGGACATCAAGTCCGAGGTTCCGATCAAGCTGCCCTTCAACTATTTCCAGAACGACGATACGTCACGACCGCCCCAGAATCGTTGGCGGTCTCATGCCCATCTGCTGTTCGCCAACTGGATCAACGAGATCTATCAAACGGCACCGTTTGACATCCGTTCGATCGGGAAGAGCTGACGGCTTCAGGGCGCCGGCAACAGCTGGCTCAGGCTCTTTTTTCCGTCGATGGTGTCGATCGGCAAGAGCGATTTCATGTCGAAAAGCTCGAGCTGCGCCAAGAGTTGGCACGACACTACAACCGACAGACTCTGATAAATGCTGATTCGGGAATCCTTTTCCTTGCTGGAGGGCACCGAGGTCAGGGCGACGCCGCCGTTGGGAAGGCGTTCGACATCGTAGAACTTCATATAGCCGTCATAGTCTTCATCGTTCTTGTAGATGCGGCTCGCCGTGGAAACGTAAAGCGAGTTGGTTTCGTCCCTGCAGATCAGGAGCAGGTAATAGGTGAATCTCGCCCGCTCGCCGACGGCCACATCGGCGAGGAGAGTTTCGCCCGTGCGGTGTGCGGCTTCCGCAGCCGAAATGTCCATCTCGAACGCATGGGTGAATGAGACCGTGGCGCTCACCAGAAGCGTGGCGATGGCGCCGAAGAGAATGGTCGTGGCTCTACGCATAGCGGCTCCCCTGATTCTCGCCAAATGTTTCAACTCCCCGGCTCGAAGGCTCGCGGCTCGACTTGAGCAGGATAAGGGTTATATCACGTCCGCCCTGCCTTGATCGGCGACCGGGCTTGTCAGCCGCCGATAGGCGACGGCGGCGCTGGCGGCGAAGACGACATAGATCGCGCTGCCGGCCAGCGTGCCCAGCAGATGGCCGGTGATGCGGATCGGCAGCAGATCGACCGCAAGGAAATTGGACGCGAGCATTCCTGTTCCGGTGAGCAGCAGGTGGGCGGCGAAGGCACAGATCGCGAGCCCCATCAGCCGCAGACGATTGCCGGCTGAAACTTTCCAGGCGAGATCGAGGGCGCTGCCCTTGCCGTCGCTCGCCACGATCGAGGGCAGCAGTTGCAGCCACCCTGCCGCCCAAAGCCAGCAGAGACCGTAGATCGCCTGAACCGCGAGCACGGCCATGGGTGTGGCGAGAAGCGGCCCCAGCGAAGGCGTCATGAAGGCGCCGACGACCGCGGGCACGGCCGCCGCCAAGCCTACCAGGAGAAGATTGCCGAGCAGCCGCCATTGCCGGCGGTCCCAGCGGAACAGCCCGGCGAGGGTGGGCGGCTCCTCGAACAGCACCAGCCTCGTCGTCCCCAGCGAGAGATTGATGTAGATGACGAGGGCGACCAGTCCGTAGGCGATCAAGATGAGGGCGTAAGTGAAACTGCTGGATTCCGAGCGATCCCTGCCGAGCAGGAAATGCTCGGCGTTTCCCGAGGTCACGACCGCAAGCGTGCCGGCCGCGATTTCGACCAGCAGAAACAGGAAGAGTTGCAAGGCGATCCGCCGCCAGACCGGGCGCAGGGCGGCGAGACCTTCTTCGATCGTTCTGATGACGGGCAGTTTGGCAGCCGGCGCGGCGTTGACGTCGCTGTTCATCGAATCCCCTGCTTCTTCTCGCGTCGCCGCTAACAAGTACGCGTTCTTGCCCCGGTCGCCAAAACTCATCCCGATCGACGACTGCTTTAATTCTTCGGCCGCTGCCGCACCGGTCCAGGGTTCTATTGCACCGCACAATCGACTGGCTCTAAGGTCTTGGCCGGGCTGAAAACGGAGCCGGACGGACCATGAGCGGCGACAAGGCGGGGAAGGGCAGGGGCAGCGAGGGCGGCGGCGCCAAAGGCGCGCGCGAGGAGCCCTGGCTGATCCGCACCTATTCCGGCCACAGCTCGGCCGCGGCCTCGAACGCGCTCTATCGCCAGAACCTGGCGCGGGGCCAGACGGGGCTCTCGGTCGCCTTCGATCTGCCCACCCAGACCGGCTATGACGGCGACCATCCGCTGGCCAAGGGCGAGGTCGGCAAGGTCGGCGTGCCGGTCGGCCATCTGGGCGACATGCGCACCCTCTTCGACGGGCTGCCGCTCGACCGCATGAACACCTCCATGACGATCAATGCGACGGCACCCTGGTTGCTGGCGCTCTATATCGCGCTGGCGGAAACCCAGAACCTGCCGCGCGCGTCGCTCCAGGGCACGGTGCAGAACGACATCATCAAGGAATATCTCTCGCGCGGAACCTACATCTATCCGCCGACACCGAGCCTCAAGCTCGCGACCGACGTGATCAGCTTCGCCTATCGCGACGTGCCGAAATGGAATCCGACCAATGTCTGCTCCTACCATCTGCAGGAAGCCGGCGCGACGCCGGTGCAGGAGCTGGCTTTTGCCTTGGCGACGGCCATCGCGGTGCTGGATGCGGTGAAGGCCTCGGGCCAGGTGCCGGCGGCGGAATTTCCGCAGGTGGTCGGCCGCGTCTCCTTCTTCGTCAATGCCGGCATCCGCATGATCACCGAGATCTGCAAGATGCGCGCCTTCGTCGATCTCTGGGACGAGATCACGCGGACGCGCTATGGCGTGACGGACGAGAAATTTCGCCGCTTCCGCTATGGCGTGCAGGTCAATTCGCTGGGCCTGACCGAGCAGCAGCCCGAGAACAATGTCTATCGCATCCTGATCGAGATGCTGACGGTGGTGCTGTCGAAAAAGGCGCGCGCCCGCGCGGTGCAGCTCCCGGCCTGGAACGAGGCGCTGGGCCTGCCGCGGCCCTGGGACCAGCAATGGTCGATCCGGCTGCAGCAGATCGTGGCCTACGAGACCGACATCCTCGAATTCGGCGACATCTTCGACGGCTCGCCGGTGATCGATGCCAAGGTCGAGGCGCTGAAGGCCGAAGCCCTGGCCGAGCTCGCGCGCATCGATGCGCTGGGCGGCGCCATCGCCGCGGTCGAGGCCAGCTACATGAAACAGCGGCTGGTGGAATCGAACAGCCGGCGCCTGGCCGCGATCGAGGCGGGCGAGCAGACCGTGGTCGGCGTCAACCGCTTCGCCGACAGCGCGCCTTCGCCCCTGGTCGCGGGCGACGGTGCCGGTTTTCTCGCGGTCGAGGACAGCGCCGAGGCGGAGCAGATCGAACGGCTGCAGGCCTGGCGCGGCGCGCGCGATGCAAAGAAAGCGCAAAGCGCTCTCGACGAGCTCAAGCGCGCCGCCAAGGAAGGCCGCAATGTGATGGAGCCCTCGATCGCCTGTGCCCATGCCGGCGTCACCACCGGCGAATGGGGCCAGGCACTGCGCGAGGTCTATGGCGAGTATCGCGCGCCCACGGGTGTCGGCCGCGCGGTCAGTGCCGCGGGCGGCGAGGCGTTGAAACAGGTTCGCGGCCGCGTCGAGCAGGTGTCGTCACGGCTGGGCCGCCGCTTGAAGATGCTGGTCGGCAAGCCCGGCCTCGACGGCCATTCGAACGGCGCCGAGCAGATCGCAGTGCGCGCGCGCGACGCCGGTTTCGAGGTCGTCTATGAGGGCATCCGCCTGACGCCGGCGCAGATCGCCAATGCGGCGCTCGAGGAGGGCGTGCATGTGGTGGGGCTCTCGATCCTCTCCGGCGGCCATGTGGCGCTGGTGAGCGAGGTGATGGCGCGCCTCGAGGCGCTGGGCCTGGGCGAGCTGCCGGTCGTGGTTGGCGGCATCATCCCGCCCGAGGACGAGGCCAAGCTCAAGGCGGCGGGCGTCGCGCGCGTCTACACGCCCAAGCATTACGACCTGAACGCGATCATGGCCGACATCGTCGAGCTGGTGGATCGCGTCTTCAAGGAAGCGGCCTGAGGGAGACGAACGCATGGCATTTCGTCCGGCGGAAGGTGGCTGTCTCTGCGGTGCGGTGCGTTATCGCGTCGAGGCGGAGCCGAAGCTCGCCGACATCTGTCATTGCGCCATGTGCCGCAAGAGCGCGGGCGCACCCTTCATCGCCTGGATCGCCGTACCTTATGCCGGCTTCCGTTGGACCCAGGGCAAGCCCGCCGCCTATCGATCCTCGAAAGACGCGACACGCTATTTCTGCGGCAACTGCGGCTCGCAGATGGCAATGGTCGGTGGTCCGACGCCCGACCTCGTCGGCGTGCTGATCGGCAGCCTCGACGAGCCCGAGCGCTTCACGCCGACCGCCGAAGGCTGGGCCGCGGTGAAACTCCCCTGGGTGAAGCTTGCGATGAATCTCGAGAGCCACCCGGAGAACAATCCGGAATTTTAGCGGGCGTGTTGTCATGCCGGCCCCCGTGTCGCGCCGTAGGCGCGCACGAGGACAGGCTACGGCCGGCATCCATGAACACGGACCGTTCCTATTCTTGTTCGATGGGTGTTCATGGATCCTGGCCTTCGCCAGGATGACGATAGAGGCGCTGCGGCGCGGCGAATAGCTCTGCGCAATCCTCTCCCCCACTTTCGTGGGGGAGAGGTAGAGTTGAGTAAGTGCGTGAGCGCTTTCCGCTTTTGCCTGTTACGTCGCGCTCAGATCCGTCTTGCTCATCGGCAGAACGCGGACGCGCTTGCCGGTCACCGAGAAGACGGCGTTGGCGATGGCGGGGCCGATTGGAGGGACGCCGGGCTCGCCCACACCGGTGGGCTTTTCGGTCGAGGCGATGATATGCACATCGACCTGCGGCATCTCTTCCATATGCAGCACCTCGTAGCCGTCGAAGTTGGTCTGCTGCACGGCGCCGCCCTCGAGCGTGATCTCGCCCTTGAGGATGGCGCCGAGGCCGAAGCCGATGCCGCCTTCCATCTGCGCCTTGATCACGTTGGGATTGATGGCGGTGCCGCAATCGACGGCGCAGACCACGCGCTCGACCTTGATCGTTCCCTTCTCGATGCTGATCTCGGCCACTTGCGCGACGAAACTGCCGAAGGATTCGGCCACCGCCACGCCGCGGCCCTTGCCGTTGCCGAGCTCGTTGCCCCAGCCCGAGGCATCGCGCACCTTCTCGAGCACGGCGCGATGGCGCGGATGGTCCTCGAGCAGCCCGAGGCGGAACTCGATCGGGTCCTTGCCGGCCTCATGCGCCAGCTCGTCGATGAAGACCTCCGACGAATAGGCCGTGTGGGTGCTGCCGACCGAGCGCCACCACAGCACCGGCACGCCCGCTTTGGCGGTCACCAGATCGACGGTCATGTTGGGAATGGCATAGGGCAGATTGGCCGCGCCTTCCACCGAGGTCGGATCGATCCCGTCCTTGACCCAGGCGTTGAACGGCGTGTCGCCCAGGATCGACTGGCCGACGATGCGGTGCTGCCAGGCGATGATCTTGCCTTGCACATCGAGGCCCGCCTTCATCTTGTGAAAATACATCGGCCGGTAGCGCCCGCCGGTCATGTCGTCCTCGCGGGTCCAGACCAGCTTCACCGGCGCCTTCCAGCCGATCGCCTTGGCGGTTGAGACCGCCTCGGCCACCACGTCGCCATCGGCCACCGCGCGCCGGCCGAAGCTGCCGCCCGACATCATCACATGCAGCTTCACCTTCTCCGGCGGCAGCTCCGCGATCTGCGCGGTGATCGCCTGATAGGTGTCGGGCATCTGATGGCCGCCCCAGACCTCGATCACATCGTCATGCTTCCAGGCGACCGCATCGAGCGGCTCCATCGCCGCATGGGCGAGATAGGGGAACTCGTAAGCCGCTTCGATCACCTTTGTGGCCTCGGTCAGCGCTTTCGCCACATCGCCATCCGAACGCGCGACCTTGGCGTCGGTGCCTTCGGCCAGCTTCTTGTAGTCGGCCATGATCTCGGCGCTGCCGCGGGTTTCGGCCTGGCTGTTGTCCCATTCGACCTTGAGCGCCTCGCGGCCCTTCATGGCCGACCAGGTGCTGTCCGCCACCACGGCGACGCCGCGCGGGATCTGCACCACATCGACCACGCCCTTGACCGCCTTGGCGGCCGTCGCGTCGAAGCTCTTGGCGGTGGCGCCGAACAAGGGCGGATGCGCCACGACCGCGTAAAGCATGCCGTCGAGTTTCACGTCGAGCGGGAACTGCGCGCTGCCGTTGGTCTTGGACACATGGTCGACCCGATGCAGCGTCTCGTCGCCGATCAAGCGCCAATCCTTGGCGTCCTTGAACCCGACATCGCCGGGCGGGCTCATCGTCGCAGCCTTCTCGGCCAGGGCGCCGAAATTCGCCTGCTGCCCGCTGGTATGCGAGAGCACGCCCTTCTCGACCTTGATCTCGCCGGCCGGGACGTTCCAGCTCTGCGCCGCCGCCGCGACCAGCATGGCCCGCGCCATGGCGCCCGCCTTGCGATAGCGATCGAAGGAGCTCGCCATGGCGGTCGATCCGCCGGTGATCTGGAAGGCGCCGCCGAGCGCCAGATTGCCGTAGAGCTTCGGATTGCCCGAGGCGCCCTCGACCCGCATCTGCGACCAGTCGGCATCGAGTTCTTCGGCGACCAGCGTGGCAATACCGGTATAGGCGCCCTGGCCCATCTCGAAATGCGCCGAGAGCACGGTCACGCTGTTGTCCGGGTTGATGACGATATAGCCCTCGAAGGGGCTATCGGCGTCGGCCGCATGGGCCGCCGTGATGCGCCCGCCGGGCAGCAGGGCACCGATCACAAGGCCGGCGCCGGTGAGCGCACCGGCCTTGAGGAAGCCGCGACGGCTGGTGGTGGCGAAGGCGCTGGGGGCGCGGTGCGGGCGGAGCGCGAAGCGATCGAAGGGCAGCATGGCTCAGATCTCCATCTGCCGGGCCGCCTCATGGATGGCGGACCTGATCCGTTGATAGGTGGCGCAGCGACAGATATTGGTCATGGCGGCGTCGATATCGGCATCGGTCGGCCGCGCATTCTCCGTCAGCAGCGCTGTCGCGGCCATGACCTGGCCCGACTGGCAATAGCCGCACTGGACCACATCGAGATTCTGCCACGCGGCTTGGACAGCCTGGGCGGCCTTGCCCTGGATCGCCTCGATGGTGGTGATGGCGCTGTTGCCGACATCGCCGACCGCGACCGAGCAGGACCGGGTGGCCTGGCCGTCGAGATGGACCGTGCAGGCACCGCAGGCGGCGATGCCGCAGCCATATTTGGTCCCCGTCAGGCCGATCGTGTCGCGCAGCACCCAGAGCAGGGGCGTCTGCGGGTCGACGTCGACGCTATGCGTCTCGCCATTGACCTTGAGTGTGATCATTCAGGCTCTCCCTCGAGATTACAGACGTGAACCCGCCCGGTTCCACGCGACGTCTCGATCCCTCGGATTCATTGAACCGGATCGGATCGGCGACAATCAAACATGGCTTGGTTTCATTTGAAACGTCCGGCCATCCCTGTGCGGCCGGACGAAGACGCGTTTTTGTGACATGGGCGCTGCATCGACGATCGGCAAGGGTCGATATGAGGCGCAGGTACCGATCGTAACGCGAACGGCATCGGCGGCCTCGTTACCACGCGGAAATTAACCTGCGGGTGCCGCTAAATTCGATCGATGGCGCTCAAGGTGCCAGGGCAGCCGATCTGTCGGGTTCCGTGCCGGGCGGATAGATGAATCCATAGGCCAGATAGACATTGCCCCAGCTGTTGGCCTTCTCGTTCCAGAACTTGACCTCGGTCCAGTCATTGGCGGCCGAGACATCGACCACCATCATGTTCTTCACGATGCGCTCGTCATTGTTCCAGTTGGCGTGATCGACCCGGATGCGCCGGGAATCCAGCACCTCGCGCACCACCGCGACATGGCCGCGGGAAAGCCGCACGCCCTGCGACAGCACCAGCACCGAATAGACCGAAGGGGCGGGCCCGCGCCCATAGCGTCCTCCCGCCGCGTCCCACCAGCTCCAGGCGTCGCCCTTGAGATCGAGGCCGGTGACCGCGCGTGCATAGGTGACGCATTGCATTCGCGCAGCGTCGGACGGCGGGGCCGGGGGCTGGAAGGTGACCGGGCTCGGGGCCGCGATGATCGGGGTCGGCGTTGCCGATACGGTGACGGCGGCGGGCTTGGGCTCGCAGGCCGCCAGGAAGGATCCCAGAAGCATCACGCCGGTGAAGGTCATGAGGACCATGCCCCTCGGGTCGCGGCGGCGTGTCATTGGCGCAACACCAGCTTGTCGCCTTCGACCGTGAAGCTGCCCAGGCTGTCGAGGAAGCTCATGCCGAGCAGCGAGCCGTCCATCTCCGCCTGATTGACCAGGGCGGTCATGCCGGCGCGCTGGATCGGACCGATCGCGATCGAGCCCAGGCTCACCCTGGCGGCGCGTCCGTTGCCGTTCGCGGTCGAGGTGCCGATGCTGTAATCGAGCTGGGCCGGGTCGAAGCCCAGGCGGTGCGCATCGGCCGGCGACAGCATGATCCCGGAGGCGCCGGTATCCACCATGAAGTTGATCCGGACGCCGTCGACCAGCGCTTCCACATGGAAGTGACCGTCATTGGCGCGGGCGAAAACGACGCTGCCGTCCGGCTGTTCCTGCGCCTGGCCCGGAATGAGGGCGCCGGTCAGCCTGGCTTTCACGAGTGACATCATGGCGGAGAATTCAGGCTGGAAGCTGTAGCCCAATACCAGAAGCAAAATGAAGGCAACCCAGAAGCCCATCTGCAGGATCGCCTTGCGCGGCTTCTGGCGGAACATCGTGACGCCGCCGGCGCCGACCAGCGCCAGCCAGCCCAGCATGCTGGCCAGGAGGGGCAGGTTGTTCTGCTGTGCGAGCGCGCCGGGAAAACGTTGGGAGAGGCCGAAGACCAGGAGCGCCACCCCGATGGCGCCGATCAGATAAAGCAGCCAGGGTCGGCGCATCCGATCTCCGTCAAACAGGCCATTGGCGGGTGGCGCGATCGTTTCCCCCGTGGCTGGCCTTAACCACGAATCGCTGGACGGGACTATGAATCGCCGGGCCTGGCGAAAGCAATCGTTCCTGTTGCGGCCATTCCACGCAATGAAACCACCCGACGGGCCCTAAAGCCGCAGACGGGTTGGTTTTTCGGGCGGTTTGCATTGACGGGACGGCCCTCCGGCCGATAACCTTTCCGCCATGAGCAATGAGCTCCCCACCAGCGGGCGAATGATGGCCGCGCGAATTAGCCTCCGGGCGCCCGTAGGGCGTTCGGTCGTTGTCGCGCCTGCCCTTCTTCCCGTCCGCCCGGAGTCTCATTGCCATGCTGTCCCCCCAACCCTCGCCTAGCCACCGAACCGCCGCCCCGCGCCCGAGCGCGCGACCCGTCGCCGACACGGCGACCGGGGCGGGTCCCACTTATTGCTTCTCGGTCCAGGCTGCTGCCGATCCCGGCATGCTGCCGCGCGTGCTCGAGCTCTTCGCCAAGCGCGATCTGGTGCCGAGCCGCTGCCATGCGGTCGTGACAGAGCCCGAGCGCGAGGAGCTGCTGATCGATCTCCAGGTCACAGGGCTGACCCCGGACGAGGCGGAGCATATCGCCCGCTCGCTGCGCCAGCTCGTCTTCGTCGCCAGCGTGCTGACCTGCATCACCGACGAGCAGCAGCGTTTCGAGCGCAGCGCCTGATCTCTCGCCGAGAAGGGGCTGGCTCTCGCCGCTTCGCGGGCCGGGTCTTCGATGTATGATCGCGGGCCCCCGCTGCCGGAGACACGCGCATGAGCCTGGTCGATCGCATCCGCCTGTTTCGCCAACCCGATTTCTCGACGCTTCGATCCTTCATGATCGAGGGCGAGAGGCTGGGCTGGATCCTGCCGGCCTTCGCGGAGCGCCTGGAGGAATTTCCGGCGGTGTTCGAGATCGATGAAGCGGCGGTGCGGCTCAAGGATCGCTATGACAGCTATGAGCGCCGCAGCGACGCGCTCGCCGGCGTCGTCGAGGCGCTCGCGCGCGAGGGCGGCCTGCCGAAATTCCGCAACGAGCGTTATCCGGTCGCGAAGTCCTTCTACGACAAACCGCTGCTGGGGCTGGAACGCTCGGCCGTGCCGTCCTTCGGGACCCTGGCCTATGGCGTCCATCTCAACGGCTATGTCGGCTCGGGTTCCGACATGAAGATGTGGATCGGGCGGCGCTCGCGGAACAAGGCGACGGGACCCCTGAAGCTCGATCATGTCGTCGCCGGCGGCCAGCCGATCGGGCTGTCGCTGATGGAAAACCTGATCAAGGAATGCGCGGAAGAGGCGGCGATGAGCGCCGAGCTCGCGCACCAGTCACGGCCCGTCGGCTTCACCTCCTACCTGATCCGCAATCACGAGGGCATCCGCAACGACGTGCTGTTCTGCTACGACATCGCGCTTGGCGAGGATTTCACGCCGGTGAACACCGACGGCGAGATCGAGGAGTTCTATCTCTGGCCGATCGAGCGCGTGATCGAGGTCCTGGCGACGACCGAGGAATTCAAGTTCAACGTCGCGATGGTGATCATCGACTTCCTCGTGCGCCACGGCTTCATCGCGCCGGAGGACCCGACCTATCCGGAGATCGTGCTCAATCTGCGGATCCGCGATCACTTTCCAATGCAATGACGTCGCAAACCCGGCTTCTAAAATAGCTCCGACAGCGGTGCTGCATTATAGACGTTGATCGAGTCTTCATAGATCATTTTGCAAGCCACAACGAGGATGATCGCGAGCCCGATATAAACGAGCCAGGGCCAGCGTCGCAGCAGGTTGGCGATCAGTGTCGCCGCGGCACCCATCAGCGCCACCGACAGCACCAGACCGAACACCAGCACCCAGGCATGGTCGCGCGCGATACCCGCGACCGCGAGCACATTGTCGAGCGACATCGACAGATCGGCGAGCACGATCTGCATCACCGCCTTGCCCATGCTCTTCGGCGGCGGTTTCGCATGGCCATGAGGATGCGCATGCTCGCCCGTCACGCTTCCGCCGCCGGCGGCCGCGGCGGCGAGGGCCGCTTCGGCCTTGCGTTCCTTGCGCTGGGATTCGACCTCACGCCAGAGCTTCCAGCAGACCCAGAGCAGCAGCAGCCCGCCCGCGAGCGTGAGGCCGATGATCTGCAGGAGCTGCGTGGTGATGACGGCGAAGCCGACGCGCATCACGGTCGCCACCGCGATGCCGAGGAAGATCACGCGTGCGCGCTGTTCCTTGGGCAGCGAGGCCGCGACCACGCCGACGACGATGGCGTTGTCGCCCGCCAGCACCAGGTCGACCATGATGACCTGGAGGAAGGCGGTGACCTCGGACAGCGTGATCGTGAAATCCATCAGGGAGCCATCCGGAACGGGGCGGGGGTCGAAAGGCGGCGCATGGTGCTCTCCGGAGTCTGCGGCTTGGCCGGTTAAGTAAGTGTTGGAGCGGCGACAGCCAGGTCGCCGAAGCCCAGCCGGGCACGAATCCCGGCGGGGTCGGCGCCCTTCTGGCGCAGACTGGCGAGGCCTTCGGCGCCGTCGCGTTTCGCGAGGCGCTTGCCGGTCTCGTCGGTCAGAAGCTTGTGGTGGCGATATTCAGGGACCGGCAGACCCAGCACCGCCTGCAACAGCCGATGGATATGGGTCGCGGGCAGCAGGTCCTCGCCGCGCGTGACGAGGGTGACGCCCTGGATCCAATCGTCCAGCGTGACCGCGAGATGGTAGCTGGTCGGGATGTCCTTGCGCGCGATCACGACGTCGCCATGGAGGAGAGGATCGACCGCGATCTCGCCCTTGCCCTGCTCGACCCAGCGCAGCGGTCCCGCTTTCGCGGCCGTCGCCGCCGCATCGAGGCGCAGGGCGAACGCCGCGCCGCTCGATTGGCGCCGCTCGCGTTCGGACGGCGGCAGATGACGGCAGGTGCCGGGATAGAGCGGCCCGTCGGGGCCATGGGGGGCGCTGTCCGCTGCGGCGATCTCGGCCGCGATCTCTTTGCGGGTGCAGAAGCAGGGATAGACCAGCCCCATCTCCTGGAGCCGGTCGAGCGCCTCGCGATAGGAGTCGAAATGGTCGGACTGGCGGCGCACCGGCCGTTTCCAATCGAGCCCAAGCCACGCCAGATCGTCATAGATCGCCTGCTCGAACTCGGGACGGCAGCGGCCCTGGTCGATATCCTCGATCCGCAGCAGGAATCGTCCCTGGGCATGGCGCGCCGCTGCATAGGCGGTCAGCGCCGAAAAGGCATGACCCAGATGCAGCCGTCCGGTGGGGCTGGGGGCGAAGCGGG
The DNA here is from genome assembly GCF_050729195.1 of Hypericibacter sp. NCBI lineage: Bacteria > Pseudomonadati > Pseudomonadota > Alphaproteobacteria > Rhodospirillales > Dongiaceae > Hypericibacter > Hypericibacter sp. The sequence goes on along the minus strand of NZ_JBOHKS010000253.1, from coordinate 872 downwards.
TGACCGTTTCCGAATCGGACATGCAAAGGGATGCGCTTGTTCCGGGAAGACCTGGAAGCGTAAAGGAGGGCGCAATCCATGGGGGTTCCCGCGCGCGCTAGGTTAGCCCCCACTAAACCACGCTCGGCACAGGGGCATAGATCGGGATGACGGGATTCGAGATCAAGGGGCGAAAGCTCAAAACCGCGCTGGCGCACCTGGCCTCGGCCGATGACGACCTGGCCCGAAGCCTGCTCGAGATCGGGCCGCCGCCCTCGCGCTCGTCCGAGGCGGGTTTTTCCGGGCTGTTGCGCATCATCATGGGCCAGCAACTCTCGGTCGCGTCGGCCCGCGCGATCTGGGACCGGCTCGAGGCCAGGCTGGTGGAACCCACCCCCGGGCGGCTGTTGCGGCTGACCGACCATGACATGGCCCAGGTGGGGTTGAGCCGACAGAAGATGCGCTTTGCCCGGTCCCTCGCCGAGGCGGTCAAGCGCAAGACGCTCGATCTGGACGCGCTCGAGACGATGGAGGATCCCGAGGCGCTGGCGGCCCTCACCGCCGTCGACGGCATCGGCCCTTGGACCGCGGAGGTCTATCTGCTGTTCGCGCTGGGCCGGCCCGACGTCATGCCGGCGGGCGATCTGGCGCTCCTGGTCGCGGCGCAGCGGCTGAAGCGCCTCGAGGCCCGGCCCCGGCCGCGCGACCTGCTCGAACTGGCCGAGCCCTGGCGCCCTTGGCGCTCCATCGCCGCGCGCTTCCTCTGGCACTACTACCGCAAGGCGCCTCTTTGAATGATCGCTGCGCTCTGATTCTAAGCTTCAGGTGAGACCAAGAGCGCTGTCACGGCTTCATCCTGAAACAACCCCTCCCCCTACCCCCTCCCGCAAGGG
>NZ_JBOHKS010000252.1:0-6299 GCF_050729195.1 Hypericibacter sp. | reverse complement strand
CTCATAACCTGAAGGTCATAGGTTCAAATCCTATCCCCGCAACCAAACTCACAAAGCCCCGACGCGAAAGCGACGGGGCTTTCTGATTCCAGGCGATGAGATCTGCTCAAGCCACTAGATCAAGTGCGGGGCAGCTCACCAATGAGCATGGCGAATTGACGTTTTGCCAGTGTAATATTTCCGGGCGCCAAGGATTGTGGACGGGGCAATTCCGCGTGGACCGGACATTGGGGAACCAGGGGGAACGATGTCGCTGCTGCTGGCCTTTGCGCCATTCATCGTGTTCGCGATCGTCGATCGGCTGGTCGGCTCGACGGAGGGCCTGATTGCCGGCGCCGCGGTATCGGCGGGAATTCTGCTGCGGGACTGGCTCACACCCAACCGCTCGCCGAAGGTTCTCGAGATCGGGACCTTCGTCTTGTTTGGCGGATTGGCGCTTTATACGGTGCTGGCCCATCCCACCTGGTCGATCTTCGGCGTGCGTCTCTGCGTCGATGGCGGCCTCATGCTGATCGTGCTGATCTCGATCGCCATTCGCCGGCCCTTCACGATGCAATACGCGCACGAAAAGGTCGCCAAGGAGCTCTGGGACAGTCCCGGCTTCGTTCGCACCAACTATGTCATCACCGGTGCCTGGGCGGTGGCATTCCTGGTCATGGTCGTCGCCGACCTGATCCTTCTCTATATGCCGGAATGGCCATCCCGGATCGGCATCATCGCGACGATCGTGGCTCTCGTCGGCGCTGTGAAGTTCACCGCCTGGTATCCGGAGCATCGTCGCGCCGCGGCGAGCGGATCCGCCTGAACTTTCCGAAACTTTCCTCTGCGCGCGGCCCGGCCTAAACTTTCGGATAACTCTGGTTTTCCGCTCAATCGCACGCAGCAAGGAGAGCTCCCGATGGGAAGCAAGGTCGAACTCAAGGCCGCCGACGGTTTCAATCTCGCCGGATATCGGGCGGAACCCGCCGGTGCCTCCAAGGGCGGCCTCGTGGTCATCCAGGAGATCTTCGGCGTCAACCACCATATCCGCAACGTGACCGACAGCTTCGCGGCCCAGGGCTATACGGCTTTGGCGCCGGCGCTGTTCGATCGCACCGAGCGCGGCATCGATATCGGCTATGACGAAGCCGCGATGAACCGCGGCGTCAAGCTGCGCGCGGCCATCAAGCTCGAGGACACGATGCTCGATGTCGCCGCGGCGATCCAGGCGCTCAAGGGCGCGGGTAAGATCGCCGTCGTCGGCTATTGCTGGGGCGGCTCGCTGGCCTTCCTGTCGGCGACCCGTCTCCCGGGGCTGGCCTGCACGGTGGGTTATTATGGCGGCATGATCGCGGCCCACGCGCAGGAGAAGCCGAAGGTCCCGGTGATGCTGCATTTCGGCGAGCATGACCATGGCATTCCCCTGAGCGACGTCGAGAAGATCAAGGCCGCCCGGCCGGAGGTGAAGATCTTCACCTATGACGCGGGCCACGGCTTCAGCTGCGACGAGCGCCCCAGTTTCGACAAGGCCAGCCATGAAAAGGCGCTGGGTCGCACGCTGGCCTTCTTCAAGGAACATCTCGGCGCCTAGGCGCCCCGTTCCGGCGCTTCGCGCCCGCCATTTCGATTGCCGGCGCGGTCGCCTAAGATGGCGCGATGCGCAAACGTTTCGTCTTCAGGCGCGAGGATCGACCGGGGGCCGACTGGCTGGCGCGCTTCACCGCCGGCCGAGAGGAGACCGAGCGCTGGTATCTCGGACAAGGCATGGCGGATCCGCCGAGCGCCGCCGAATGCCGGGCGGCGCTTCGCACCCATATGCCGGAGCTGGTTCCGCATTACGACCGGGCCTGTGCCCTGGTCGGGGATGACGATCTGGCCCACCGCATGCTCAGCCATTATCGCCCGCCGCCGCTCTTCAGCGGCTGCAGCCAGGCGGTCTGGCTCGGGGAGGGCGGCCCGGCGCTGGTGCGCAACTATGATTTCCCGCTCGATGTCGTCTCCGACGGCTTCGAGGCCAGCGCCTGGTCGGGACGCGAGGTCATCGCCAAGGCGCAGCGGCCCTGGGGCGGCTGCCTCGACGGCATGAATGCGGATGGGCTGGTGGCAAGCCTGACCTTCGGCGGAAGCCCCGCCCAGGGCCGCGGCTTCTCGATCATCCTGATGCTGCGCTATGCGCTCGAGACTTGTGCGGGGGTCGACGAAGCGGTCGCGGCGCTGAGCCGCATTCCGGTGGCGATGTCGCAGAATGTGATCCTGCTCGACCGGGCCGGCGCCCATGCGACCCTGTTCCTCGGTCCCGATCGCGCGCCGGCGGTGTCACGGAGCCGCGTTTGTACCAATCACCAGGAAAAGGCTCTCTCATCCGGAGCGGATGCGGAAAGCCGGTCGGTCGAACGGGAGAACGCCCTGTTGGCGGCGCTGGAAGATCCGGCGATGACGCTCGCGAACCTGACCGCGCGCTTCTTCGAGGCGCCGCTCTATTCGCGCCGTGTCGGCTTCACCACCGCTTACACCGCCGTTTACCGACCTGCCGAGGGCCGGGTCGATTATCTCTGGCCAGGAAAGCGCTGGACCCAGCGTATCGGCGGTTTCGAGGCCGGCGAATATATCCACGACTATGGCGAACTCATCCTCTAGACGCAGATTCGCCTCCGGGACGCGGAGGCCCCGGAGGCGAGGAGGATCAGATCATGGTCTCGGCGGGCAAAGGATCAGCGCGGCACGCAGCGGAAGGTGATCGTCTTGGTGCCGTTGACGTCGGTGCTGATCGTCGTCACGGCCCGCTGTCCGCCGCTGTTCGCGCAGTAGAGATCGGCGCTCTGCGTCACGCCCAGAAGATCCTGATCGGTGCTGTAGTTGTAGGGATAGTTTGGATTGTAAACCCGTGCTGACGCCATGTTGGTCGGCATCGCCGCGCACTGGAAGACCGCCGTCTTGCTGCCGTCGGACTCCGTGTCGATACGGTAGGTTTGCGCGGTGGAGTGATACTGGGCGCAATAGGCGTTGGCCTTTTCATTGGCCTGCATCAACTCCTCATCGCCGCGATACTTGTAGGTGACGGTGGGATTGGTCGAGCTCGTCTGTGTGGGCGCCGAATGCTGCGGCGCGCAGGCCGCCACCAACAGCACCGCCAGAACGGGAGCCAATCGCGCAATCTTGGGCCGAATGCCTGAAGAGGTTGTGACCATTTTGGGTTCCTCGGGGCAATTGTGAAATCGGAAATCCTCCTGGGCGTGCGGATTGGGCAGCGAGCCCGTGACCCACAAGAGACATTCTGGCTCGCGATTTTTGAGCCCGCGGACCGCGCCAAGGGACATTTCATAGAGCAATGCTCAGCGTCGAGACCGGTTCCCCCGTGCCTTGAGATCGCCTCGATCTCGCGGCTTGATGCCCTGCAACGGGAACGTCAAACTGTCGACGATCCTGTCCGGGCGAGGGGAGGCGGTTTTGGAATCAGGGCGCGGGATGTCAGCCTTGCGGATTCGGCGCGCGCAGCCAGCCGACGCGCGCAGCCTCGCGGCACTGATCGAGATCGCGGGCGACGGCATCCCCGGCTATCTCTGGACGCAGATGGCCAAGCCCGGCGAGACGCCGCTCGATGTCGGCGAACAGCGTGCGCGGCGCGAGGAGGGCGGCTTCTCCTATCGCCATGCGACGGTCGCCGAGATCGATGACGAGATCGCCGGGATGATCCTGGCCTACCGGCTGCCGGACATCAGCGACGAGGACCGCAGCAGCCTGGCGGAGCTGCCGGCGTTCCTGCGGCCTTTCGTGGAGCTGGAGTTCGAGGTTCCCGGCAGCTTCTACATCAACGCCCTGGCGGTCCATGCGCCTTACCGGTCGCAGGAGATCGGCGCGCGGCTCCTGCGCAAGGCCGAGGGCCAGGCGATCGAAGCGGGGTGTCACCAGATGAGCGTGCAGCATTTCCTGCTGAACCCCCGGGCCGGCGCCTTCTATCGGCGCCATGGCTTCCGCCCGTTCGGCGAGCGAGCCCTGATGCCCCATCCAGCCCACCCGCAGGAGGATCGATCGATCCTCCTGGTCCGCGATCTCTGAAGCCGGGCCTGCGGGCCGTCCGGAGCGTCCGTTCCTACCGGATCGTTGATCTGGCCCCGAGTTCTCAGCACCATGGCGGCGCGGGTGGAACCGGCCGAAAAGAGGCCGGCGGCCGCGGGGACGGAAAACAAGGGGGAATCGATGGCGATCGAGACGCCGCCCGGCTATCGGCCGCTCGATGCGGGATCGCTGCCGGCCTATCTGGCGGCCTTGCCGGGCATGGCGGCGAGGCTGGGAGGACGCTCCGAGGATTGGGAGGTGGTGGAGGTCGGCGACGGCAATCTCAACCTCGTCTTCATCGTCCGGGGGCCCGGCGGCGGCGTCTGCGTCAAGCAGGCCCTGCCTTATGTGAGGCTGGTCGGCGAGGGCTGGCCGATGACCCTCGCCCGCACCTTCTTCGAGCAGCGCTATATGCGGGAGCAGCTTCCGCATGTGGGCCGCTATCTGCCCGAGCTCTATCACTATGACCCGGCGCTCTATGCGATGGTCATGGAGCTGTTGACGCCGCATATCATCATGCGGCGCGGAATGATCCAGGGCGTCCGCTATCCGGCTTTCGCGGCGCAGATCGCCGATTATCTGGCGCGCTCGCTCTATTTCACCTCCGATCTGGCGCTGCCGGCCGGGCAGAAGAAGCAGCTCACGGCCGTCTTCGCTGGCAATGCCGAACTCTGCAAGATCACCGAGGATCTGATCTTCACCGACCCCTATCGGATCAGCGAACGCAACCGCTGGACGACGCCCCAGCTCGACGATCTCGCCGCCGAGTTCCGCGAGGACACCGCGCTCAAGCTCGCCGTGTCGCGGCTCAAGCTGCGTTTCCTGTCCTCGGCCGAGGCGCTGATCCATGGCGATCTCCATACCGGATCGGTCATGATCACCAAAAACGACGCCCGCGTGATCGATGCCGAATTCAGCTTCGTCGGACCGATGGGATTCGATATCGGCGCCGTGATCGGCAATCTGCTGCTCTCCTATTTCAGCCAGGACGGACATGCCACGGCGGCCGATCCGCGCGGCGACTATGAGGACTGGATCCTCGAGACGATCGAGCATGTCTGGGACGGATTCTCGGAACGCTTTCTCACTCTCTGGCGCCAACAGGCGGGAGCGGGCGATGCCTATCCGCCCGCGCTGTTCGCCGACGAGACGGGCCAGCGGGCGCTCGAGGCCGAGCGGGGCGACGTGATGTGGGGCCTCTATGACGACACGCTGGGATTTGCCGCGGCCAAGATGATCCGCCGGATCCTGGGCCTGGCCCATGTCATCGATCTCGAGCAGATCGGGGACCCGGATCGCCGCGCCCTCTGCGAGAAACGCGCCCTCCGGATGGCCCGGGAGCTGATGGTGCAGACGGAGCGCTATCCGTCCATCGCCGACCTGACGCGCGCGGCGCGCGACTGGCGCCGGCGCAGCGCGGCCACCCTATGAGGCGGGCTGGCCGCCTCGCGCTTTCTCGGGGAACAGGGCGGCGAGCCCGGCACGGGATGCGGGCGCGACGCCGCGCTCGGTGATGAGGCCGGTGATCAGCCGCCCGGGCGTCACGTCGAAGGCGTAATTCGCGACCGGGCTGCCCTCGGGTGTCAGGCGCACGGTCTCGATGCCGCCCTTCGCTGTCCGGCCGGTGATATGCGAGAGCTCTGCCGGGCTTCGCTGCTCGATCGGAATCTGCGCGATGCCGTCGGACAGGCTCCAATCGATCGTCGGCGAGGGCAGGGCGACATAGAACGGCACCTTGTTGTCGTGGGCCGCGAGCGCCTTCAGATAGGTACCGATCTTGTTGGCCACATCGCCGGTTGCGGTGGTGCGGTCGGTGCCGACGATGCAGAGATCGACCTGGCCATGCTGCATCAGATGCCCGCCGACATTGTCCGCGATCACGGTGTGCGGCACGCCGTGATTCAGGAGTTCCCACGCCGTCAGCGACGCCCCCTGGTTCCGGGGCCGGGTCTCGTCGACCCAGACATGGACAGGAAGACCGCGATCATGCGCCAGATAGATCGGCGCCGTCGCCGTGCCCCAATCGACGGTGGCGAGCCAGCCGGCATTGCAATGGGTCAGGATATTGACCGGCTGGCCCTTGGGTTTGCCGGCGGCGGCCTGCTCGATGAGCCGAAAGCCATGGCCACCGATGGCCTTGTTGATGGCGACGTCTTCCTCGCAGATCTCGGCCGCGAGATGGCGCGCGAGGTCGGCGCGCTGCAAGGCGGGCTGGTTCCGCAAGGCCTCGCGGATCCGATCCAGGGCCCAGCGCAGATTGATCG
>NZ_JBOHKS010000251.1:0-18300 GCF_050729195.1 Hypericibacter sp. | reverse complement strand
GTGTGAATCCGATAGCCCTTGCGGGAGGGAGCGCGATTGTATTTTCTCCCGCTGCGTCTCGAATGATCTGCCCAAAGAAAAAGGCCCCGTCCGCGATGGACGAGGCCTTTCTTGTTGAGACGAACTCCGCTCCGGCGTCAGCGCGCCAGTTCGGGTTCCTTCGGCTGGGCGGGGCGCGAGGCGCCGCCATCGCCGTCGCCGCCCTCGCCCTTGTTGGGCTTGGTGGCCTCGGTATGGGTGAAGACCAGCTTGCCGTCGGTCACGTCGACCCGCACGGTGCCGCCCTTCTCGAGCTTGCCGAACAGCAGTTCCTCGGCCAGCGGCTTCTTGATGTGCTCCTGGATGACGCGCGAGAGCGGCCGCGCGCCATACATCGGATCGAAGCCCTTCTTGGCGAGCCAGTCGCGGGCGCCGTCGCTGAGCTCGATCGTGACGTTGCGGTCGGCGAGCTGCGCCTCGAGCTGCATCACGAACTTGTCCACCACCCGCGCCACGATCTCCGGCGACAGGTTCTGGAAGGTGATGACCGCATCGAGACGGTTGCGGAATTCCGGCGTGAACATCCGGTTGATCGCCTCGGTGTCCTCGCCCGTGCGCACCTCGCGGCCGAACCCGATCGCCGTCTTGGCCATCTCGGCCGCACCGGCATTGGTGGTCATGATCAGGATCACGTTGCGGAAATCGACCGACTTGCCGTTATGGTCGGTGAGCTTGCCATGGTCCATCACCTGCAGCAGCAGGTTGAAGAGATCCGGATGCGCCTTCTCGATCTCGTCCAGCAGCAGCACGGCGTGCGGATGCTGGTCGATGGCATCGGTCAGGAGCCCGCCCTGGTCGAAGCCGACATAGCCCGGAGGCGCGCCGATCAGGCGCGACACGGTATGCCGTTCCATATATTCCGACATGTCGAAGCGGATGAGCTCGATACCGAGCGTGCGCGAGAGCTGGCGCGCCACCTCGGTCTTGCCCACGCCGGTCGGGCCTGAGAACAGGTAGGAGCCGATCGGCTTCTCCGGTTCGCGCAGGCCCGCACGCGCGAGCTTGATCGCGGCCGACAGCGCGCCGATCGCGGCATCCTGTCCGAACACCATCGTCTTCAGATCGCGCTCCAGGTTCTGCAGCACGCTCTTGTCGTCGCGCGAGACGCTCTTTGGCGGGATCCGCGCCATGGTCGCGATCACGGCCTCGACGTCCTTCACCGTGATGGTCTTCTTGCGCTTGTGCTCGGCCAGCAGCATCTGCGCCGCGCCGACCTCGTCGATCACGTCGATCGCCTTGTCGGGCAGCTTGCGGTCGTTGATGTAGCGCGAGGCCAGCTCGACCGCGCTGCGGATCGCATCGCCGGTGTAACGCACGCGGTGATGCTTCTCATAATAGGGCTTGAGCCCCATGAGGATCTTCACCGTGTCGTCGACCGTCGGCTCGTTGACGTCGATCTTCTGGAAGCGGCGGACCAGCGCCCGGTCCTTCTCGAAATAGTTCCGGTATTCCTTGTAGGTGGTCGAGCCCATGCAGCGCAGCGAGCCGCTCTGGAGCGCCGGCTTCAGCAGGTTCGACGCGTCCATGGCGCCGCCCGAGGTGGCGCCGGCGCCGATCACCGTGTGGATCTCGTCGATGAAGAGCACCGAGCCCTCGGTCGCCTCGAGCTCGGAGATCACGGCCTTGAGCCGCTCCTCGAAATCGCCGCGATAGCGCGTGCCGGCCAGGAGCGAGCCCATATCGAGCGCGAAGATGGTGGCGTTCTTGAGCACATCCGGCACTTCGCCGCGGATGATGCGCCGTGCCAGGCCTTCGGCGATGGCCGTCTTGCCCACGCCCGGATCGCCCACATAGAGCGGGTTGTTCTTGGTGCGACGGCAGAGGATCTGGATGGTGCGGTCGATCTCGGCGTCGCGCCCGATCAGCGGGTCGATCTTGCCCTGGCGGGCCTTCTTGTTGAGGTCGACGCAATAGGCGTCGAGCGCCTCGCTGCCGGTCTTGGCGACCTTCTCGGCCTGGGCGTCGCCATCGGCGCCGGAGACGCGGCGCTGCTCCTGCTTGCCGCGCGACTTGGCGATGCCATGGCTGATGTAATTGACGGCGTCCAGGCGCGACATCTCCTGCTCCTGCAGGAAATAGACGGCATGGCTCTCTCGCTCGGAGAAGAGCGCGACCAGGATGTTGGCGCCCGTGACCTCCTCGCGGCCCGAAGACTGGACATGGATGGCGGCGCGCTGCAGCACGCGCTGGAAGCCGGCCGTGGGCTTGGCTTCGCGCGGCGCCGGGCCGACCAGGTTCGAGAGCTGATTGTCGATATAGTCGATCAGGTCCCGCCGCAGCCGCTCGACATCGACATTGCAGGCGCGCATCACGGCGATGGCGTCCTGGTCTTCCGTCAGCGCCAGCAGCAGATGCTCGAGCGTGGCAAAATCATGCCGGCGTTCGTTGGCATAGGCGAGTGCCCGATGCAGCGTCTGTTCGAGATTTGGCGACAACATGGGCGCCCTACTCCTTCTCCAAAGTGCATTGAAGCGGATGTTCGTGCCGGCGAGCGAAATCGATCACCTGGTTCACCTTGGTTTCCGCTACTTCGTATGTATAGACACCGCACACGCCGACACCGCGGCGATGCACATGGAGCATGATGCGCGTTGCATCTTCGCGACTCTTGCTGAAGAACCGCTCCAACACATGGACGACGAACTCCATCGGCGTGTAATCGTCATTGAGCAGAAGCACCTTGTACATCGAGGGCTTCTTGGTCTTCGGCTTGCTCTTGACGACAACCCCGGTCTCGCGGTCGTCCTTGGTCGTTTTGTCGTTGTCGCTCATCTCCTCGCAACCGACCCCCGGGTTCGGTTTCTTGCGGGGGCCCGTGCCTATAATATGGAATTCACGGCCTTGGTTAAAAGCCCCGTCCACAGAGCCACTTGGATCGGTAGGGGCTTCATGGTCCGGACCGGCCCAGTCTGCACCTATTTCCGTCAACCAACTCTTAGCGACGTTTGGTCGCGCGGGGTTCCCGAGGTCCAGACGCGCCACCGCCGCATGGGTTGGGGCGAGGCCGCTCAAAACAGCGTTCCCCCGCCCAAGCCGTCGTCATGGATTGTAATATTGAAGGGCGCGTTGGCGCCTTGTGAGACGCCAGGCTGGCCCATGATTTCGCCGCCCGGCACGTCGTGAGGCTGGTTGAAGGCCATGCCGGTCTGGTCGCGAGCCAGCAGCAGCGCCGGAAACTTCAAGGCAGCAAAATCGTCGGAGGGCCAGATCCAGGCGCCGAAATGGAACTGCCCATCGTGACAACCACTCACAAGCCAATAAAAATTGTTGGAGGAAAACCGCCGGCCGACCGTCTTGGGCGGCTGCAGGAATCCGTCCGCCGCCAGCGCCTGGATGAAAAGCTTGAATTGGGCGGGATTCAGCGTCGTCCTCGATTCCTGCCAGCGCCAGGGCTTCAGGGGATCGTCGAGGGAAACCGACGCCAGATTGGCATAGGCGCCCGTCGCCCGGGACGTCAGATAGGCCCCGCCGGCGCCGTCGCCCACCAGCTCGTAGTCCCGGAGCTGCTCCGCATAGCGGCCATTATAGACGAAACGGTAGCGGTCGACGCTGCCGGGGTGGCAGGCGGCCTTGATGTCGTCCCCGCCGATGAAGCTGAACCACTGGAATCGGCGCTGGATCGGGTCGTCGAAATTGCCATGATAGGCGCAGGCGCCGAGCGCGACTCCGAGCGCCAAAACCAAGCCCCGTCCCCAAATCCGTCCACTCGATCGGCCCCGGGTGGTATCCTGGGACGGGCGCCGACTCGGGGTAGACGGCCGAGTCGCGCAATCTCTGAGTCGCATCAATGCCTTGCGGGGCAAGTGGCCCGGTCTCTAGAGGGTGACGTTAAAGCAATCTTAAAGACCCTGTGTTTAGCTAGACAAGATTCTTGATTCTTTTTAGGTTAACGACCTCGACTCAGGGGGCGTTAACCCCGGGATGGGATACTGAGGGGATGAAGCTCGATTCGACCGTTTCCAAGGCTCTCCGGGCCGCCCTCGTGGGTGCGGCCGCCCTTGTCGCTGTCCTGGCCTCGTCGGGACTCGGCGGAAACCGGGCCTGGGCCGGCTATGCCGATATCGTGATCGATGCCTCCAGCGGGGAGGTCCTCCATGCCCGCAACCCCGACGTCCAGAACTACCCCGCGTCTCTCACCAAGATGATGACGCTCTATCTCCTTTTCGACTCGCTCGAGAAGGGCAAGCTCAAGCTCGATGAGGGGCTTTATGTGTCCGCCCATGCCGAGGCGCAGCCCGCGACCAAGCTCGGCCTCAATGCCGGCGACACCATCAAGGTCGAGAAGGCCATCCTCGCCATCATCATCCAGTCCGCGAACGACGCGGCGGTCGTGGTCGGCGAGGCCATCGGCGGTACGGAAAACAATTTCGCCGACCTGATGACCAAGAAAGCCCGCGCGCTCGGGATGGCGAACACCAATTTCGAGAACGCCTCGGGCCTGCCCGACACTCGGCAGCACACCACGGCGCGCGACCTGGCCGTGCTGGCCCGCGCGCTCATGACCGACTTCCCGCAGTATTATCACTATTTCGGCGTGACGAAGTTCGTCTGGGGTGGCCGCACGATCAAGACGCATAACCGCCTGATGGTGGCTTACGACGGCGCCGACGGTCTCAAGACCGGCTATATCCGCGCCTCGGGCTTCAACCTCGTCACCTCCGCCATCCGCAACAATACGCGCGTGATCGGCGTGGTGCTGGGTGGCAAGTCGCCCTCCGCGCGCGACCAGCAGATGGCCAAGCTGCTCGATGGCGGCTTTGCCGAGATGGCGATGGCCGACAATGGCCGCGACCGCAACACGGTGGTGCCGGGCGTGAAGCCGGCCGACCTGGGTGTGGCGATCGCCTCGCTCGACGACCAGACCGACACCAACGCGATGGTCGAAGCCGCGAACATGCCCGAGAACGCCATGACGGTAGCCGACGCGACCAGCTCGACGGGCGAAGGCGATGTCGATACCGGCGACAATGGCGAAGGCTCGAATGCCGCGGTTCCGCCCGATGGCGGCTGGGGCGTCCAGGTCGGCGCCTTCCTGAAATTCGCCCCGGCCAAGCTCGCCGCGACCAATGCCCAGCGCGAATATCGCGGGCTGGTGGATGCGCACATCCTGGTCGACGAATCCAAGACCCATAGCGGCGCGACCATGTACCGCTCGCGCCTCATCGGCCTGACGCAGGCCGATGCGGAGACCGCCTGCAAGGGCCTGCGCAAGCTCGGCACCGCCTGCCTCGTGGTCAAGACCACGACGGTCGCCGACAACGCCCAGTAAGCGCCGGGGCGGCACCCGCGCCGCTGCCAGAGACCTCGAATTCAAAACGCCGCCGGAGAGATCCGGCGGCGTTTTTCATTCTGCGGTCATCCCCGCGAAAGAGGAGAGCGATGGGCCGTCACGATCGCCCCTTGGCGGCTGTCTGATTGCGCAGGTTGAGCAGCTGGTGATTGATCACCGACAGGACCAGCAGGAGGGCGGAGAGCATCCAGAGGCGGGCCGGCAGGTAGGGATCGAGGACCGCGAGCTTGGTCCATTGGGACAGCGACAGGCTGCGGTGATAGCCGCTCGACAGATAGTCGCCGAGGATCGGCAGCCCGAAGCCGACGATCGAACCGAAGACGGGCGCCACCAGGATCCAGATCAGGCGGACGATCGGGCCCTGCCCTTCCAGCGCCCAGGCCGACAAGATCAGCGTGAGCCCGAGGCCACAAAGCCAGGCATTGTCGAAATCGACCAGCTGGCGCTGGATCAAGTCGAAATTCAGGACCAGATAGAGCGCGAATCCCAGCAGGCCGACGATGACCGAGCGAGTCCGGGGCATGGCAGATCTCCCTGAGTCTGCGGGCGCATGAACCGCGATGGCGCCGCGATCGAAGCCGGTGCTCATAGCCGAGTATTCACCGGCAAGCCCATTGGACGCGCCAGGAGTTACCCGCTCGCTAACGAAACCCAGGGCTCAAATCGGGATAAATTGGAGCGACGCCGACCGCGATTCCAATAGCCTCGGCGGCTGGGAATCGCGTCCTGAACGCCGAAAGCGCCCGCTCAGTGGCCGGCGTTGGCCTTGCCGCTGAAATCCGGGGCGGCGACGCCGCTCTGCCCCAGCGCCTCGACCACCTGGGCCTTGAGCCGGTCGAGACCCTGCTCGTCGCGCGCCTCGCAGCGCACGACCAGCACGTCCTGGGTGTTGGAGGCGCGCAGCAGCCACCAGCCATCGGACGTGCTCACGCGCACGCCGTCGATGTCGGAAACCTTGGCGCCGTTCTGCTTGAGGCGCGCCTTCACCTCCTCCACGACCTTGAACTTGCGCTCCTCGGTCGAGGGGAAGCGCAGCTCAGGCGTGTTGACGACCGCCGGCATGCGGTCGCGCAACGCACCCAGCGTTTCGGTGCGCCGCGCCATGATCGAGAGCAGCCGTACCGCGGCATAGAGCGCGTCGTCATAGCCGTAGTAGCGGTCGGCGAAGAAGATGTGGCCGCTCATCTCGCCCGCCAGCGGCGCGCCCGTCTCCGCCATCTTCGCCTTGATCAGCGAATGGCCGGTGCGCCACATCAGCGGCTGGCCGCCGGCCTTGGCGATCTCGTCGAACAGCACCTGGCTCGCCTTCACGTCGGCGATGATGGTCGAGCCCGGACGGTCCGCCAGCACGTCCTGCGCCAGCAGAACCATGAGCTGATCGCCCCAGAGGATGCGGGTCTTCTCGTCCACCACGCCGATCCGGTCGCCGTCGCCATCGAAGGCGATGCCGAGATCGGCCTTGGTCTCGATCACCTTGGCCTGGAGCTGCTTGAGATTGTCGGGGACCGTCGGATCGGGATGATGTGACGGGAAGGTGCCGTCGATCGTCTCGTTCAGCAAGATATGCCGGCCCGGCAGGCCCGCCGTCAGGCGTCGCATCGCCTCGCCCGCCGAACCGTTGCCGGCATCCCAGCAAACCGTCAGCTCGCGATCCCCGCGATAATCCTTGGTCAGGCGCTCGACATAGCGGTCGAGCAGCGGCCGATCGATGATGGCACCCTTGGCGCCGCGCGACTTGTAGGCGCCGGCCGCCGCGATCCGGCCGAGATCCCGGATCTGGTCGCCATGAAAGGCCTCGCGGCCCTTCATCATCTTGAAGCCGTTATAGGCGGCGGGGTTGTGCGAGCCCGTCACCATGATGCCCCCGCCGGCCTGGAGCACGGTGGTGGCGAAATAGAGCATGGGCGTCGGGCCGACACCCACCCGCCAGACTTCCAGCCCGCAACCCGACAGACCCTCGGCCACGGCGTCCGCGAGCTCGGGCGAGCTCAGGCGGCCATCCTGCCCGAGGCAGACATTCAGCGCGCCGGCCTCGACCAGCACCGTGCCGAAGGCGCGGCCGACGGCCAGGGCGTCGGCCGCCGAGAGCGTCTTGCCGACGAGGCCGCGGATATCGTATTCGCGCAAGACAGTCGGATCGAAGCGATGGGCGTCGGTCATGGGAATCTCTGAGGTGAGGATGTGCGACAGGCGGGGTGCCGGGAGCTAACGATAACGCGCCAGTCTCAGGCCGGTTCCGAGCTGGAGCCGGCGGGACGCCCAACGCTGGTATAGATCAAGCCGGCGCCGCGCATCTCAGCCGGATTATAGACATTGCGCAGATCGATCACGACCGGCTTGCCCAGGAGCGCCTTGATGCGGCGCGGGTCGAGCGCGCGGAATTCGTTCCATTCGGTCAGGAGCAGGAGACAGTCGGCGCCCGACATGGCGTCCTCGGCCGAGCCGCAATATTCGACATCGGGCATCTGCTTGCGCGCCTCGCCCATGCCTTCGGGGTCGAAGGCCCTGACCTTGGCACCCTGCTCCACCAGGCGGGGCAGGATCACGAGGCTCGGGCTGTCGCGCATATCGTCGGTGTTGGGCTTGAAGGTCAGGCCCAGCACCGCGATGGTCTTGCCGCGGACATTGCCGCCGACGGCATTGGTCACACGGCTGACCATCGAGACCTTTCGGGCGTCGTTGGACGCAACCACCTGCTCGATGATCCGCAACGGCGCGTCGGCCTCCTGCGCCGTGCGCACCAGGGCCAACGTGTCCTTGGGGAAGCAGGAGCCGCCGAAGCCGGGGCCCGGATGGAGGAACTTGCGGCCGATGCGGCCGTCGAGACCGATGCCGCGCGCCACGTCATGCACGTCGGCACCGACCTTCTCGCAGAGATCGGCGATCTCGTTGATGAAGGTGATCTTGGTCGCGAGGAAGCTGTTGGCGGCGTATTTGATCAGCTCCGAGGTCTCGAGCCCGGTGAAGACGATCGGCGTCTCGATCAGATAGAGCGGCCGGTAGAGCCGGCGCATCACGTCGCGCGCGCGCTCGGTCTCGGTGCCGATCACGATCCGGTCGGGCCGCATGAAATCGTTGATGGCCGAGCCTTCGCGCAGGAACTCGGGGTTCGACACCACGTCGAACTGCGCATCGGGACGCACCTCGCGGATGATCTCCGCCACCCGCCGCCCGGTGCCGACCGGCACGGTCGATTTGGTCACGATCACGGTATAGCCGTTCAGGGTCGCCGCGATCTCGCGCGCCGCCTGATAGACATAGCTCAGATCGGCATGGCCGTCGCCGCGCCGTGAGGGTGTGCCGACCGCGATGAAGACGGCCTCGGCGCCCGCCATGGCGGCGTTCAGGTCGGTCGAGAAGGAGAGTCGGCCGGCCTTGCTGTTGTCGCGCACCAGATCCTCGAGACCCGGCTCATAGATCGGAATGCGGCCGTCGAGCAGCTCGCGGATCTTGTTCGCGTCCTTGTCGACGCAAGCGACCTCGACGCCGAATTCCGAGAAGCAGGCACCGGACACCAGGCCGACATAGCCGGCGCCGATCATGACGACCTTCATGCGAGATGTTTCCCTTCGGTGGCGCGCAAGCGCAGATGACTCAAATCAATGAGACCCGATCAATCCAGAGTCTTGGCCAGGCGGCGCAGCATCTCGCGCGCCGGCTTGCCGACGGTGTCGTGATCCAGCGCATAGGCCATGGTGGCCTCGATGAAGCCGGCCTTGTCGCCGCAGTCGAAGCGCGTGCCTTCGAAACGATAGCCATGGAACGGCATGGTGCCGATCATCTTGGCCATCGCGTCGGTCAGCTGGATCTCGTTCCCGGCGCCGCGCTCATGGCGCGCCAGCAGCTCGAACAGCGAAGGCTGCAGGATATAGCGGCCGATGACGGCGAGCGTCGACGGGGCGGCCGCCGGCGCCGGCTTCTCGATCAGCCCCTGCACCTCGACCAGCCGCCCCTTGGTGACGCCCGGTTTCACAATGCCATACTTGTCGGTGTGGGACGGCGCCACATCCATGACGGCGATCATATTGCCGCCAATCTCGGCCTGGGCGTCGACCATCTGCTTGAGGCAGGGCGTGCCTGCCTTGACCAGATCGTCGGCCAGCAGCACCGCGACCGGCTCGTCCTGGATCACATGGCGCGCGCACCAGACGGCGTGCCCCAGGCCCAGCGGCTCCTGCTGACGTACGTAGAGGACCTGGCCAGGTTGCAACCGCATCTCCTCGAGGAGAGCGAGCTCGCGCTTCTTGCCGCGCTCGGTGAGGGTCGCCTGCAGCTCGAAGGACTGGTCGAAATGGTCCTCGATCGCGCTCTTGCCGCGGCCGGTGACGAAGATGAACTGCTCGATCCCGGCCGCCTTGGCCTCTTCCACCGCATATTGAATGAGCGGCTTGTCGACCACCGGCAGCATTTCCTTGGGCATCGCCTTGGTCGCCGGCAAGAACCGGACGCCGAGCCCCCCAACGGGGAAGATGGCCTTGCGAACTCTTTGTTTCGACATATTAATTTCCTGAATTGCCGGGGCCCCGGCAGCGCTGGCCTTTGTGCCACGGGCCCCCGGGGGATGCAACGGGAGGGGTCTTGCGGCCCCTATTTCACACAGACCGTGAGATTTAGCGGGCCATCAAATGAAAACGGCATGAACGTCACATCAGATCCCGAGCAAGATGTCACGGGCCCGGTTAACGCGAGCGGCGAGGTAATCCGAGCCGCCCTGGTCGGGATGGAGTTTTTTCATCAAGCGGTGATGCGCGTCACGGATCTCTGCTTCTTGGGCCCCGGGCTTGAGACCCAGCACCTCATAGGCCTCGTCGCGCGTCATGCCGCCACTGCTGCTCCCGCCGCCCGCGCCGGCGTTGGATCCGGTCTGGTCTCCACTCGCGCCGCCGCCGCCGCGCCAGTCGGGCCCATGGGCACGGTCGAGAAAGGCTTCGAGAACCGAGACGGAATCGGAATCGCCCGCCACCTCGCGGCGCAGCTCGATCAGCTCGTCGCGCGCCAGCTCGCTGAGGCGCCGTCCGGCGAACTTCGATTTCTTGATCCAGCCATCGAGCCGGCCCGAGGCGTGATCGAGCGTCATGGCGAAGAAGGCGGTCTCGACATCGGAGCGTCCACCGCCGCTGGGCCGGGTGCCGGCGTCCCAAGTCCCGCCCGCGCCCGCCAACGAGCGGCGACGGCGCAGCCAGAGCAGCAGGATCGGCACGGCGATCGGCAAGATTCCCGCGAGGAGACCGGCACGACCGGCCACGATGACATAGGCGACACCGGCAATCA
This sequence comes from Hypericibacter sp., assembly GCF_050729195.1. NCBI lineage: Bacteria > Pseudomonadati > Pseudomonadota > Alphaproteobacteria > Rhodospirillales > Dongiaceae > Hypericibacter > Hypericibacter sp. Next base: position 7,700 of record NZ_JBOHKS010000251.1, on the reverse strand, counting down.
GGATGGCGATGGCGAAACCCTTCACCAGCCGCGCCAGCATGGCCGCATCGACGGCCGCCACCGACTTGATCAGCAGCAGCAGCACCGCCAGCACGACAATACCGAGGAAGAAATAGGCGACCATCGCCGCTCCCGGAACTCAGCGTTTCAACTGGCGCGTCAGCAGCAGCGCGCCGCCGCCCTGGCGGCGCGAATGATCCTCGAGCGCAGCGCGCCCGCCCGTCGCGAAGACCGCGACCGCCCGCAGCAGGTCGCGCAAGGCGTCGGCGCTGCTCGAATCGAAGCGGCAATAGGCGCCGCCCGACAAAGTCGCTATCTGGCGGAAGGTCTCGGCCGCGAGCGCTTCGCCGCGCTCATGGAACATGAACAGCGGCACGCCCAGGACACCGAGCTCGCCCGCCTGATGGCAGAGCGCGTCGCCCTCCTCTTCCATGGCGTCGCCGATGAAGACGACCGCGTTGATGCGCTTGGCCTTGGTTTCGATCAGGGCGTGGCGCAGCAGCTTGCCGATCTGGGTCTTGCCGCCGAGGCAGGAGACGCTGCCCATCAGGCGCTGCAGGGTGGCGCTGTCGGAAAGCCAGGGCGCCGCCTTGAACTCGCCGAAGCCGCGATAATAGGCCAATTGGATGTCGAGCCCGCCCAGTTGGGCCGCCGCTGTGAACATCTCGGCCTGGATATGGCAGGCGCGATCCCAGGTGTGCTGGCGGCTGGCGGTGGCGTCGAGGCCGAACAGCAGCCGCCCACGCTCACCATCTTTGCGTGGGGTTGGAACCGAGCCCAGCTTGGCCAGGAACTGGGCGACATCCTGCGCCGGCGCGTTTGCCGGTTTACCGGTCGGGAGCTTGTCTCGAGACGAGGCCATGGCAGTACCGCCTCACCTGGGAAATCCCCTTTAAGAATTGGGGAGAGCCGCCGGTTCTGTCCAGCGTCTCTCCTGCCCCTCGCCCTCCTCGGGCTTGGGCAGGCCGATCACGTCGAGCAGCCCGCGCAGTTCCTGGCGCGCCGCCACATGGGACAAGGTCAGGGTCGTGCCGGCATCGGCGAGGTCGAGGAGCGTCAGCCCGCGCGGGAACAGCTCGCGAAACACGACGCGTTCGCTGAAGCCCGGCGCTAGGCGGAAGCCGATGCGGCGGGCCAGATCCTCGACCAGCTTGCCGATCCGCCGCTTGTTGCGGGCATCCAGGCTGGCCAGGCGGTTGCGCATGACGATCCAGTCGATCGAGCCGCCGTCGGTAAGCGCCCGGCGCTTCTTCTGCTCCCACACCATCTCGGCATAGGTGCTGGGCCCGCGGATCTTCAGGCCTTCGCTGTCGACGCGCGCCAGCAGGTCGAGATCGAGGAAGCTGTCATTGAGGGGCGTCACCAGCGTGTCGGCGCGCGCATGGCCAAGGCGCGAAAGATTGCTGTCGCTGCCGGGTGTGTCGATCACGACGAAATCGCAATCGGCCATCTCGGCCAGGGTCGCGTCGAAGCGTTGTTTCTCGTCCTCGCGTGCCGCGGCGACGGAATCGAGCGCCGATTGCTCAAGGCGCACATGGCGCGACATCGGCAGTTCGAGGCCGTTCTCCGCGCGGTTGGCGATGAAGCGGCTGAGGCTGCCCTGGCGGGCATCGAGGTCGAGGCTCCCGACCTTGTAGCCTTCGCGCAAGAGCGCCACGATCAGATGCATCGCCGTGGTCGATTTGCCCGAGCCACCCTTCTCGTTGCCCAGCACCACCACATGCGGGCGGCGGAAACGCCGGCCGGCGGCACCTTTCGGACCCGTGATGATCATGCCGGACGGACCCAGACGGCGCTGTCGTGGAAACAGGCACCGCCCTTCGGCGGGCCTGGATCGGCGCCGATGAGGGCGTTGATCCCCTGCCCCTCCTCGAACGCGGCGTTGGGCCAGATGCCTTCGACAATGACGACCCCGGGCTGGAGCCCATCGAAGGGCTTGGCGTGAATGACCACCGAACCGCGGCGATTGCCGAGCCGGACGCGATCGCCCTCCGCCAGCCCCAACCGCTCGCAATCGGTCGGATGGAGGAGCGCCGTCGGGCGAACCTCGCGCTGCTTGGAGCCGGGCGTTTCGGTGAAGGTCGAGTTGAGGAAGGTCCGGGCCGGGGCTGCCACCATACGGAAGGGATGCTCGGCCGTCGCTTCCTCGATCAGATGCGGATGATCGGGCAGCTCCGGCATGCCCTTATGCCAGGGGCCCATGCCCTTCCAGTCGGGCTTGAAGCGGAAACGCCCGCCGGGTTGCGGGAAGCCGTCGAGGAAATGCCCCTCCTCGAAGGACCGCGCGCAGTCATGCCAGCGCATGTTGGCCAGCTCGTCGGCGGAGGGCTTGTTCGACGCCTTCAGCATCTGGTCGATCAGCTCCCACTCGGTCATGTGGAAGCCCGGATGCTCGGCGCCCAGCCGCTTCGCGAGCTGCGAGATCACGAAATGATTGGTCTTGGTCTCCGCGAGAGGCTCGACGACCTTGCGCGCCACCTGAAGATAGGTGTGGCCGCCGGCCAGATAGATGTCGTCATGCTCGAGGAAGGTCGTGGCCGGCAGCACCACGTCGGCCATGGCCGCCGTCTCGGTCATGAACTGCTCATGCACGCAGACGAAAAGATCCTCGCGCATGAAACCCTCGCGAACCTTGAGGCCCTCCGGGCAGACCACCATCGGATTGGTGTTCTGGATCAGCATGGCCGTGACCGGCGGGCCGTCGCCCAGATCCTGCTTGTCGCCGGTCAGGACCGGGCCGATGCGCGACATGTCGAGAATGCGCACCTTGGGATCGCGGACGTCGAGGCCTTCGATCATGGTCTTGTCGAGACCATAGAAGCCGGCGTTCGAGTAGAGCGCGCCGCCGCCCGGATACCGCCAGGCACCGGTGATGGCGGGCAGGCAGCTCACGGCATGAAGATTGGCGGACCCGTTGCGCGAACGCGAGAAGCCGTAGCCAACGCGGATGAAGCTGCGCTTGGTGCGGCCATAGAGCTCGGCGAAACTGCGGATCTGGTCGGCCGGCACGCCGGTGATGGCGGCGGCCCATTCCGGCGGGCGCGATTTCAGATGGGCCTCGAGCTCCCCGGGGCAATCGGTATAACGCTCGAGATAGGCGCGGTCTGCGAAGCCCTGCCGGAACAGCTCATGCATGACGGCACAAGCGAGCGCGCCATCGGTGCCGGGCCGCGGCATCAGATGGATGTCGGCGGTGAGCGCCGTCGGGGTGCGGTAGGGGTCGACGACGACCAAGGGCGCGCCGCGATCCTTGCGCGCGCGGGTGATGTGGGTCATCACATTGACCTGGGTCGAGACCGGATTGCCGCCCCAGACCACGACCAGGTCCGACTGCGCGATCTCGCGCGCATCGACGCCGCGCTTCTCGCCAACGCCCGCGACCCAGCCGGTGTCCGACAGCATCACGCAGATGGTCGAGAGCTGGCCCGAATAGCGCTTCGCGTGGCGCAGCCGCTGAATCCCGTCGCGCTGCACCAGCCCCATGGTGCCGGCATAGAAATAAGGCCACACCGTCTCGGCGCCGAGGCGGTCTTCGGCCTCGATGAATTTCTCCGCCACCCGGTCGAGCGCCTCGTCCCAGGAGATCGGCTTATAGGCCGACTTCCCCTGGCCCTTCGGGCCGATGCGCAGCAACGGCACGGTCAGCCGGTCGGGGTGGTTATGGCGCTCGGCATAGCGCGCGACCTTCGCGCAGACGACGCCCGCCGTGTAGTCCTGGTCGGCGGCGCCGCGCACCCGGCCGATCTTGTGCGTGTCGAGCCGTTCGACCTCGAGCGCGCAGGTCGATGGGCAGTCATGGGGGCAAACGGAGGGGAGAATGTCGAGGGGCATGATCGGGCCAATCTAGGCCGCGGCAACCGATTTGTCATGAGCGGCGCAGACACAGGAGATATTCAACAATTTCAAGTCTCTCGGGCGGCGCGGACCGGCCCCGGAGTCGCCATTTCTCCACCGTTTGAGCGGCCGCGACCCCCTCGCTTTGGCAGTGCCCTTCGGGCATTCTGCACGCTTAAGCTTGACCGCCCGGCCAACATGCCTGGGGGCATGGTTGGCGGCGATTTTTCGGGGGCGGAATCACCATGGGCAGCGGAGCGTTGGCGGGACCGGCCGGGCTGCGCCATCAGCCAGGCCGCGGACTGCTCTATATGGCGAGCGCGGTCTTCTGCCTGACCGTCCTCGATGCCGGCGTGAAGTGGCTGACCGACGATTACAGCCCCTTCCAGATCGCTTTCCTGCGCTACACGGTCGGCCTGCTGTTCGCGGTCGGGATCGCCACCCAGGCCGGCGGGCTGCGCACGCTGAAGACGATGCGCCCCGGCGGCCATGCGCTCCGCTCCCTCTTCAATATCGGCACGATGCTGACCTTCTATTACGCGCTGGCCATGCTGCCGCTCGCCGACACCATGGCGATCACCTATGCCGGCCCTCTGTTCATGACCATCCTCTCGGTGCTGCTGCTGAAGGAGAAGGTGGGACCCCGGCGCTGGGGCGCGGTGCTGATCGGCTTCGTCGGCGTGCTGGTCATCTTGCAACCCTCGGGCACCGGCTTCAATTGGGCGGCCGTCCTCGCTTTGTCCTCGGCGTTCCTCTATGCACTGACCCTCATCACCTCGCGCCAGCTCAGCGGCACCGAAAGCAGCCACACGATTCTCTTCTACTATTCGGTCGGCGTGCTGATCGTGACCGGCGCCACCATGCCCTGGCTCTGGATCACGCCGAGCTGGAACGATCTCTGGGTATTCCTGCTGGTCGGCGTGTCCGGCAGCATCGGCCAGTTCTGCCTCAACCAGGCCTTCCGCTATAGCGAGGTCTCGTTGCTGGCGCCGATCGATTATACCGGCCTGGTCTGGGCCACCTTGTTCGGCTGGGCGCTGTGGAGCCAATTGCCGAGCTTCACCGTCATCGCCGGCTCCTTCATCGTCGTCTGCAGCACGCTCTATATCGTCAATCGCGAGCGCCTGAAGAACGCGGCCGGGAAACAGCCGGCATGAGCACGCCCGGCAAGACGGTCGGCCATGACGGCCTCGCCAACGTGCCCCTGCGCGGCGTGCTGCTGATGGTGGCGACCGTCGCCGCCTTTTCGGCGCAGGACGCCTCGCTCAAATGGCTCAGCGCCGGCTTCAGCTTCTGGCAGATCATGTTCTTCGGCCGCAGCCTGGCGGTGCCGCTGGCGCTGGCTCTCTCCGTGCGCAGCGGCGGCTTGCGCCAGATCAAGACCCGCCGCCCTTGGGCCCACGCCCTGCGCGCGGCATTGATGATCGTAACCATGCTCTGCTTCGTCTATGCGCTGAAGCATCTGCCGATCGCCGATACGATCGCCATCGGCTTCGCGGCTCCTCTCTTCATGACCACGCTCTCGGTCTTCTTCCTGAAGGAGAAGGTCGGCCCGCGCCGATGGGCGGCCGTGCTCATCGGATTCGGCGGGGTCACGGTGATCCTGCAACCCTCCGGTGCTGGCTTCGGCTGGGCCGCGCTGTCGGCGTTGGGCTCCGCCCTGACCTATGCCCTGCTCTTCATCGCGTCGCGCAAGCTGACCGCGACCGAAAGCGGTCCCTGCCTGATCTTCTGGAATTCCTTCGCCATGCTGGTCTGTGCCGGCATCGGCATGATGTGGGATTTCCGCCTGCCCGACGGCGTCGATATCTGGGTCTTCGTCGCGACCGCCGTGTTCGGCGCGCTGGGCCAGCTGCTGATGACCGAGGCTTTCCGTTATGGCGAGGTGTCGCTGCTGGCGCCGATCGAATATAGCGCGCTGATCTGGGCGACACTCTTCGGCTGGCTGATCTGGAACGAGCTCCCCTCCGTCACCGTGGTCGTGGGCGCTGCCATCATCATTGCGAGCAGCGCCTATATCCTGCATCGTGAAACGCGCGTGAAGAAAGTGAAGGCGTCTTCCCTGCCGGTCGCCGGCGCGGGCCCGATCGACACTTGAACCGGTAGCCGGATAGCGGATGAGCGAAACGATCGAATGCGTGGTGGTGGGGGCCGGCGTCATCGGCCTGGCGACCGCCCGCCAGCTCGCCCGCGAGGGCCGCGAGGTGATCCTGCTGGAAGCGGCGGAGACCTTCGGCACCGGCATCAGCTCGCGCAACAGCGAGGTCATCCATGCCGGTCTCTATTACAAAGCGGGCAGCCTGAAGGCCCGGCTCTGCGTCGACGGCAAGGCGCGGCTCTACGAGTTCTGCCAATCGCATGGCGTGGCCCATCGGCGCATCGGCAAGCTCGTCGTCGCCAGCCGGGAGGTGGAGATCGCGCAGCTCGAGGCGATCAAGAGCAAATCCGAAGCCAATGGCGTCATGGATCTGGAATGGCTCGACCCGGCGGACGTCCGCAAACTGGAGCCCGAGATCGCCTGCGTCGCGGCTCTGCTGTCGCCCTCGACTGGAATCGTCGACGCGCATGGGCTGATGCTGGCCCTGCAGGGCGAGGCCGAGGAGGCCGGCGCCAGTATCGCCTTCCGCGCGCCGGTGCTGAACGGCGTGCTGGAGGATAATGGTTTTCTGCTCAATGTCGGCGGCGAGCAGCCGATGGAACTGCGCTGCCGGCGGTTGATCAATGCCGCGGGCCTGGGCGCGCAGCCTCTGGCGCACGGATTGCGCGGCCTCGATCCCAAGGCCGTGCCGCCGCTCCATTACAGCAAGGGCAATTATTTCAGCCTGACCGGCAAGACGCCCTTCACGCATCTGGTCTATCCGGCGCCCGACGACACCTGGCTCGGGGTGCATCTGACGCTCGACCTCGGCGGCCGCGCCCGCTTCGGACCCGACATCGAATGGCTCGACCGCCTCGACTATTCGGTCGATCCGGCTCGTGCCGACAGCTTCTATAAGGCGGTCCGGCGCTATTGGCCGGGCCTGCCCGATGGCGCGTTGCAGCCCGCCTACTGCGGGATCCGGCCGAAGCTCACGCCTGCCGGCGTGACCGCGCTCGATTGGATGATCCAGGGACCGGCGGCCCATGGCATCCCGGGGCTGGTCAATCTCTTCGGCATCGAATCGCCAGGCCTGACCTCATCCCTCGCCATCGCCAACGAGGTGGTCGGCCTGCTGGACTGAGCCCTAACGCCCTTGCGGGCCGCCATAGGCGCGCTCGACCTTCGCCACCTTGAGCTCATAGCGCTCATACCACTGGGCCTTGCCCTGCTCCTGGGCCGCGTGATGCTCGGCCTGCGCTTTCCAGCCGCGGATCGAGGCTTCGTCCCGCCAATAGCAGACGGTGATGCCGAAGCCGTCGGCCCCGCGCGCCGTTTCGACACCGAGATAGCCCGGCATGCCCGGTGCGATCTCGATCATGCGCTGGGCGACGGCGCCATAGCCGTCATCGCCCGGATTGCGCTGCGAAGCGAAGATCACCGCGTAATAAGGCGGCGGCGGGCAGGATGCGAATCGTGAATCGCTGGAAGCCATTCGCTGTTCTCTCCCGTCAGAAGGGGACCGGCTTCTTTCTAATCAGAAAGAGAGCGCGCCAGTAGCGGCGATGGTTTCATGGCTGTCGCGCAGCGCACCGATGGCTCCGGACCGGTTCTGGACCACTGACCGCTGTGCAGTGCGTCAACGCTTCGGGTCGGCACCCTGGTCGCCCGGCACGCCATAGGCGGGCGCCGAGGCCGGATCGACCGCACGCGTCTGATAGGCCTCCATCTGCGGCTCGTAGGCGTTCCAGATCTGGCGCAGATGGGCGATCGGCGCGGCATCGTCCCA
>NZ_JBOHKS010000250.1:0-5209 GCF_050729195.1 Hypericibacter sp. | reverse complement strand
TCGATCTCGATGCAGTCGGGCGCGCCCACCTTCGGCACGCCCGAGCCGACCCTGGTCAGCATCGCCGCAGCGCAGCTCGCGCGCCGGCTGGGGATTCCCTTCCGGACGGGCGGTTCGCTCTGCGCCTCCAAGGTTCCGGATGCCCAGGCGGCCTATGAGAGCGCCCAGACCCTGCTGCCGACGCTCCAATGCGGCACCAATTTCGTGCTCCATGGCGCGGGCTGGCTCGAGGGCGGCCTCGCCTCGGGCTATGAGAAGTTCGTCATGGATGCCGACCAGCTCGGCATGATGCAGGTGCTGGCCAAGAACATCGATCTCTCGGAGAACGGCCAGGCGCTCGATGCCATCCGCGAGGTCGGCCCCGGCACGCATTTCCTCGGCTGCGCCCACACCCAGGCCAATTTCGAGACGGCCTTCTATCGCTCCTCGATCGCCGACAACAACAGCTACGAGCAGTGGGAAGCCGAAGGTGCCCAGGACGCCGCCCAGCGCGCCAACAAGCTCTGGAAGCGCATGCTGCGCGAATATGAAGCCCCGCCGCTCGACCCCGCCACCGACGAGGCGCTCTTGGCCTTCATCAATAAGCGCAAGGCGGCAGCACCGGATTCGAACGTCTGAGGTTGTGCGCTGGAAATCCTCTCCCCCACGAAGTGGGGGAGAGGGACGCGCAGGCTTAGTCGAGGCGAAGCCGAGACTTAGCCGGAGCTGGGTGAGGGGGACCTTGCTCGGCTGACACCGCGCCCCTCACCCTCCCGTCGCAAGAGCGACGGGGCCCTCCCACTCCCCACAAAATGGGGCGAGGGCTGTTTGACAGACGTTGGGGCGAGGGCGGTGAACCTTTTGTGAATATCATGGATCCCAGTTCCCCTTCGCGGTTGCCAGACCGGTCCTGCTCGGATTCCAATAGAGTCTGACGGTGGCCCCCCGAGTCGGCGGGGCAGGGCCCCAAGGGGAACCGGTGAAGGAAAAAGAGCTTCGCCTCGCGCTGGTCTGCTATGGCGGCATCTCGCTGGCCGTCTATATGCATGGCATCACCAAGGAGGTGCTGAAGCTGGCGCGCGCCTCGCGGCTGTTCCATTCCAATCCCGACCGGAGCCAGCGCGAGCAGGCCCGGTTCGACGAGCTCAAAGGGAAGATCCCCGACGAGGTCGACAGCGAAGCGGTCTATTTCGACCTGCTCAAGGCGATCGGCGAGAAGCTCGATCTGCGGGTGGTGGTAGACAGCATCGCCGGCGCCTCGGCCGGTGGCATCAACGGCATCATCCTCGCCCGCGCGTTGGCGCATGACCTGTCGATCGACCATATGCGCTCGGCCTGGATCGACGAGGCCGACGTCGTCAAACTGACGGCGCCCGATCGGCTGGCGAAGCCTTGGAGCAAATTCGTCCTTCACCCGATTCTCTGGGTGGCCTATCGGATGCCGCAGTTCGCGTTCGGGAAAGACCGGGAGATCCGGACCAAGCTCTCGATCTTCCTGCGCTCGCGCTGGTTCAAGCCGCCCTTCGACGGACAGCATTTCCTGGGCCTGCTGTTCGACGCGATGAAGACGATGCGCAAGCCCGAGCTGGTGGGCGCCCGGAGCTCGCTGCTCCCGGTCGGCCATGCGCTCGATCTGTCTGTCACCCTGACCGACTTCTTCGGCTATTCGCGGCCCATCGCGATCAACAGCCCGCCCGTGATCCAGGAGCGCGAGCACAGCCATCTGCTGCGCTTCCATTATACGCGCTGGGACGACGGCACCGAGATCTCGGATTTCGGCGAGGACAATCTGCCGGCGCTCGCCTTCGCCGCGCGCGCGACCTCGTCCTTCCCCGGTGCCTTTCCGCCGACCCAGCTCAAGGATCTCGACGCCTTCGTGAAGGAGCGGGGCGAGGACTGGCCGATGCGGGCGCAGTTCCTGGCGACCAACTTCTTCGACTACGCCAATGTCGACCAGGCGCCGTTCCGCACCTCGTTCCTCGATGGCAGCGTGGTCGACAACAAGCCCTTCGCGCCGGTGGTGGAATCGATCCGCAACAAGCCGGCTTACCGCAATGTCGACCGGCGCATCGTCTATATCGATCCCGATCCCGAGCCGGCCCCGCCGCCGCCCGGCGGCGAGAAGCCGGGTTTCATCGCCACGCTCAAGGCGGCGCTCTCCGACATCCCGCGCAACGAGCCGGTCTATGACGATCTCGCCTGGGTGAGCCGCTTCAACCAGAGCATCAAGCGGATGCGCCATGTGCTGGATGCGGCGCGGCCCGAGATCGTGCGGCTGGTGTCGATCGTCACCAAAGAAGAGCCGATCACCGCCGATTTCGAAGGCACCATCAAGCGCTGGCGCGATGCTGCCAACGGCGTCGCCGCGCGCGAGGCTCATTACGCCTATCAGGTCTATGCCCGCCTCAAGATGGCCGAGCTGGTCGAGAGCCTGGGCCATCAGCTGAAGCTCGCCTGCGGCATCGACGCGACCTCGCCGCTCTCGCCGGCGGTCCCGTCATTCCTCGCCCATTGGCTCGAGCGCGAGGGGGCAAGGCTGCCCGATGGGGCGATCCCGCTCGCGGTCGGACGCGAACCCGGCGAGAAACGGCCGGGCTGGATCCGCTTCCTCGGCTCCTACGACATCGACTTCCGCCGCCGGCGTCTGTCCTTCCTGATCCGCGGCCTCAACCGGCTCTATGGCCAGCTCGACACGCCCAGCCTCGCCGGCGTGACCTCGGAGCAGCTGGATACGCTCAAGGCGCAGTTCTACAAGCCGCTGCATCAGCTCCGGCGCTATTCGAGCGGCGATGTCGACGAGCTCCCCGTGGCCAAGGCGCTGCGCCAGATGGTCGAAGGGGCGGATCCCAAATCATTCCCGATCGACCAGGTCATGCAGCGGCTGGCCGAAGGTCTCAATCTGCCGGCAGTCGACGCCTATATCGACGGGGTTCTGGCCGAGGTGGTGCGCAGCAACTGGTCGGCGGCGCTGCATCGCGAGCTCATCGTCCATTATGTCGGCTTCGCCTTCTGGGACGTGCTGACCTTCCCGATCGCCGAATGGCGCGACATCGAGGAGCATGAGGAGGTGCGGGTCGATCGCATCAGCCCCGAGGACGCGCTCAGCCTGTCGGGCGAGGGGGCCCAGGTCCTGGAAGGCATCGCCTTCGGTCATTTCGGCGGCTTCTTCAGCCGGCCGCACCGCGAGAACGACTATCTCTGGGGACGGTTGCATGGCGCCGAGCGCCTGATCGATATCATCTATGACGCCGCCCGGAGCGAACGCGCCGCCGGTTCGATCGATATCCTGGCGGTCAAGCGCGCGGCCTTCCGGGCCATTCTCGCCACCGAGCGGAAATATCTCGGCTCGATGGTGGGCGAGATCGATGCGCTCGCCAGCAAGGCGGAGCAGCTCAAGCGTTAGCCGACGATGTCGTCACGTCGCTGCCAATAAGAGGACGCGGCGTCCTACTTGGGGCCGCGCCCTGGCCGAGATGATCCGGGGCGGGGGCAGCCCGCCGGATCGCGGCCAACCGGGCGAATGGCGATCGTCTTCACGCCATCGGAACTCGTTCGGGGATCGAACCCCTGAAGCCGCCGATCCGCCGGCGCCCGCAAATCGGCGCCGACCGGACCGGAAATGATCACTGCGAGAGATCGGCGGACTGAGTGAGATCCGTCGAGAGATTCTTGCCGCTCTTGAGCTTGGCCAGGTTCATCGCACCGGTCGAGGGATCGACCCAGAAGATCTGGCCGCGGTCGCGATAGAGCGCCATGCAGCTCTCCGCGCCGTCATCCTGCCAGGTCACGCAATGCTCGGTCTGCTTCGCGACCCAATGGCCGATGCGCCGTTTACCGTCCTTCTCCTGCTCGACCATGGTGCCGTCGGGCGCGAAATAGACGCTGTAGGCGGTGTCGCCGCGATAGCCGTAGGCGGTCTTGCCGGAGAGGAGCTGTTTGATCTCGCTGCCGCTCAGCTTCAGGCGCTCGGCGGCGGCGGGGTGGGCGAAGGCGATGGCGAGCGCAAATAGAGCAAAGGACGTAAATGAACGAACCATGGATGTAATTCCCCTTTAAGAAACTCGGCTCGAGGCCAGTCGAGTCGGGTTCGTTACGACGCTAGGTGCGCTCCTTTTTCTCAGGGTGTGGTAAATGAAAGGCTGCTTGTGCCGTGGCAGAGTTGTGGCAAGGGGAATTCCGCACCGCTGCAATCGCGCGTTGTGGGCCGAGAGTTTCAGGTTTTATGCGGGTTTTTCGATCGTCATCGCGGATGTTGGATGAGCGATCAGACTGCGTCATGAATCCGCAGTGATTCATCTTCAGAGACAAAGATGAAGAGTGTGTGAAGACGCGCCGCGCGTGCCCGGCCTTTTGCCACTGGAATGCCACAGCGAGGTTCGCGCGCGCCGGTTGCCGAGCGAAGGCGGGGACGGGTCTCTCGACGAAGCGGCGCGCGTCGGATGTCGTCGATATCGGCGCGCGAAATTCGCGCCACGACTACCAGGGAACAGCCTTGCCCTTGATCACGTTCGAGGGAAACCGCGTGTGGCTGTTGGGGTCTTCCCAGATCAGGCTGTCGCCGTCGCGATAGAGGTTGAAGCAGGCATCGCCCTCGTCGGCGACCGAGCAATATTGATCGCCCGCCACCTTCCAATGGCCCTGCTCCGGCGGCTGCCCCTCGGGCTGATAGAGCGTCGTGCCATCGGGCGCGAAATAGCTGCGGAAATGGGAGGAGCCCCAGCTCCCCTCGATCGAATTGCCGACGAGAAGGGTCGCGATCTCGGCGCCGGTCAAGGGCTTGGGATCCTGGGCTCGCGCCGAAGACCCGATGCCGGCGGCCAGGAGCGCCAGCAGCGCCGCCGCAAGCCAGGCAGGGCGGTGCCAGGGGCGGGGCATCAGTCTGACGCCACCGCGATCCGATAATCCTCGCCGGCGCTTTCCAGCCAGCGCCAGAGATGATCGGTGAAGCTGTTCAGCACAGAGATCTCGAAGCTCGGCCGATCGTCGATCTGCTCGAGGAAGATGTTGGCGCCGGCAAGGCCGGTCTGGGCGCAACGCCCGGGTCCGAAGACGCGAGGATGGAGATCGACGCTGATTCCGCGGGCCAGGAGTTCGCGGGCTTTCGGCCCGGCGACGAGGATGCAGCTGCGCGCCTCGCTGACATCGGTCACAGCCGCATGCTGCCCGGTGAGGCTGGTGCGCAGGCCGCGCGAGAGATCGGTCTCGCGGCCGGCCGGCCCGATGACGAGCC
>NZ_JBOHKS010000249.1:0-35903 GCF_050729195.1 Hypericibacter sp. | reverse complement strand
GCCACCAGCCGCGGCGCCCGTCTCTTATCCGGCCCCGCGCGCCTCTCGAGGAGGGTCTTTCCCCCGTGATCTATTTCATCACCGAGTTCGTCCCGAAATACCTGCCCTTCCTGCTCAGCGGCGCGCTGGTCACGCTGGAGCTCACCTTCTGCGCCATGATCCTCGGCATCGCCATCGGCGTGATCTCCGCCATCGGGGCCATCGCCGGCGGCAAGGTCTTCAAGTTCATCGTGCGGGTCTACGTCAATATCTGCCGCGGCGTGCCGCTGATCGTGATCCTGCTGTTCGTCTATTTCACCCTGCCCGAGGTCGGCATCCGTCTGCCCGCCTTCTGGGCCGGCGTGGTCGGCTTGAGCTTCAATCTCGGCGCCTATTTGAGCGAAGTCTTCCGCGCGGCGATCCTGGCGATCGATACCGGCCAGATGCAGGCGGGCCTGGCGCTCGGCATGAAGCGCACGCAGATCTATCGCAAGGTGATCCTGCCCCAGGCGGCCGTGATCGCCCTGCCCACCGTCGGCGGCTATTTCATCTCGCTCTTGAAGGATTGCGCGCTGGTGTCATTCATCTCGGTCGAGGAGCTGCTGCGCCATGGCAACTACATCATCTCGGCCACCTTCCGCAGCATGGACACCTACATGCTGGTGGGGCTGATCTATTACATCATGAGCCTGGGCGCCGCCCGCACCATCACCTGGCTCGAGGTCAAGCTGCGGCCGGCCTATCTGCGGGTTTGAGGAGTGCGGCCCCGCTCAGGGCCGCACATCCTCCAGCGCCGCGCTCATCCCGGCAATCGCTTCGGCCGTGGACTCATCCGTCATGGCGGTCGACATCGACACCATGCCGCCCGGGCCCATCTGCACGCCGCGATTGAGGCAGGCCAGATGATAGCGGCCGCTGAGCTCGGGATTGGGCAGCTCCGAGCCCGGCTTGGGCTTGGTCGCCGAGAAATAGAGCCCCATCACCGAGCCCTCGCACAGCACATAGAGCGACAGGCCCACCGACTTGGCCTTGGCCTCCAGCGCCTGCTTGATGCGATCGGCCTGTGCGTCCATGCGCGCGATGCGCTCGGCGGTCAGATGCTCGACGGCGAGGCGGCCGGCGATGCTCGCCAGCACATTCCCGTTGAAGGAACCGCCATGATAGATCCCGTCGGCTTTCGCCGGATCGGCGAGGTCCATGATCTCGCGGCGGGCGCCCACGGCGCCGACCGGCAGGCCGCCGCCGACGAATTTGCCGAGGAAGGTAATATCGGGCTCGAGCCCGAACTTCTCGGCCGAGCCGCCGACCGCCAGGCGCAGCATCAGGCAGTCATCGAGCACGAAGAGCGCGCCGGCTCTCCGGGCCGCCGCCTGCACCTGGTTGAGGAACCCCGGCAGCGCCGGCATCACCACGCCGGTATACATGACCGGCTCCAGCACCACCGCCGCGATCTTCGAGCCATGCTGGGCCAGCACCCGCTCGAAATCGGCCGCGTTGTTGAATTCGGCCAGCAGCGTATGGCCGGCGATCTCGCCCTGGCCGTGGAGCCCCGCCTCGAGATCGCTATAGGTGCCGTGATAGCCGCCATGCGCCTTGAGGATCAATTGGCGCTTGGTGAAGCCGCGCGCCATCTTGACCGCCAGCATGCTGGCCTCGGTGCCCGAGTTCGTGAACAGCACCTTGTCGAAGATCGCGATGCGCTTGCACAGTGCTTCGGCGAACTCGATCTGCGGCAGGTTGGTGCCGAGCCAGGCCCAGCCATCCTCGGTCGCCTTCGCCAGCGCCTGCGCGATCGGCTTGTAGGCATGGCCATGGATCAGGCTCAGGCCGTTATAATTCAGGTCGACATAGCGATTGCCGTCGACATCCCACAGATAAGGTCCGTTGCCGCGCTGCTGCACGACGGGATAGGGCCGGAAATAGCCGAAATTCCGCGTCAGGCCTCCGGGCAGCGACTGATTGGCCCGCTGCAGAAGGGCCGCCGATTTGGGCGTGCGGCTGCGGTAAGTCTCTTCGATGCTGTTGAGCGCCATGATGGCGGGCCTGCTCCCGATTGAAAGGAATTCTCGTCAGTTCTTGGCACGCGCGTGTTTGACGATCGCGATGGCATCGACCTCGAGGCGCGCATTGAGCAGCAGGCCTGCGACCTGGACCGTGGCGCTCGCGGGCGGGTTGCCCTCGAACAGCGTCCGCCGCGCCTTGGCATAGACGGCGTAATCATTGAGGTCGGTCAGATAGGCGGTGATGCGGACGACGTCCTTGAGGCTGGCGCCGGCGCGCTCGAGCCCGCGGGCGATATTGCCCCAGCATTGCTGGGTCTCGCCCTCGAAATCCTTGGCCGTGATCTTGCCGCTGGCGTCATGGCCGATCATCCCGGAGATATAGATGGTCGAGTAATCGCCCATATCGACGACGACGGCGTCGCTGAAACCGCCGATCAGCTGGTTGGGTATGCGCTTGAACATCGTTTCCTCCTCGCTATGGGGAGTCCCGGCTCTTCCTGGCCGGCGCGCTCCCGTGACGCCGGGCTTCAGACTCTCACAACCCCGTCCTGTCCCAGGGCGTGAGCGGATATTTCTCGCCTTGCAGCAGCACCTGGCAGGCCAGTGGATCGGCTTTGCGATCGATCAGTCCCATCAGCATCGCCTTGCCCAGGGTCGGGATGACGGCGCCGCTGGTGACATAGCCGACCAGCCGGTTGCGCTGGAGCACCGGCGCGCCGGCGAAGATCGAGGGAGCCGTGATGGCCGCGGTAAAGGCGCGGACCTCGCGACCCTTCTGCCGCTTGCGATCGCGGATCACCGCGGTGCGGCCGATGAAGCCGTGATTGCCCTCGACATCGAGCAGGCGGTCGAGGCCGGAAGCGACCGCCGCGATCTGCGGGCTCGCCTCGGCGCCGAATTGCGGCACGCCGTGTCGGGTCGCGAGCGCCGCAGCGGCCAATGAACCCGCATGGCGCAAACCATGGCCCTTCCCGGCTTCGACCAGCCGCTCATAGAGGTCGGCGGCGAACTCCGTGGGCACCAGCAGATAGGCGCCGAACGACCGGAGCCACGGCACCGACATCGCGGGCGCATAGACGAGATCGACCCGCTGAACCGAACCGGCCAGATCGACCTTGCGGCCGGCGAGCTCATGGACCAGGGCGTGGGAATGCGGGCCCGCAAGCGCGATCGCGGCCCAGCCTGAGGTGACATCGGTCAGGGTGGCGCCGGCAGCCGGGCGATGCCATTCGGCCCAGGAGCGCAGCCGCGTCGCCTGCTCGGGCTCGGCCAGCAGCAGCCAGCTCTGATCCGACAGCCGCGCGATCCCGGCCAGCACCTCGACGCCGCCCTTGGCATTGAGCATCGGCACGAAACGGACGCCGCCGACCGGCAGATCGCCGGCAGCCCCGCTCAGCTTCGCGACCAGCGAACCCGCGCGCGGGCCCTCGACCAGGAACTTCGCGTCGCTCGACCGGTCGAACAGCGCGACCGTGCTCTCAGCGGCGGTGATCTCGGAGCCGACCGAGCCCAGATCGCCGGTACCGTGTTCGGCAAACCAGATCGGTCGCTCCCATTGCTGCACGGTGACGAACCGGGCGCCCTTCGCCGCCAGGGGCGCATGCAGGGGCGAGCGGCGCAAGCCCCGCGCGTCGGTGAAATCCAGATCCGGCAGCGCGAACTTGCACATATGAGTGACCACCTCGCTCGCCCGGTCGCGGGCGAAGCGGGTGATGCTCTGGCTATCGGCGAAGCGGCGGATATCGAGCTTGGTGGCATCCAGGCTGGGACGGCCTTCGAGGATCCATTCGGCGGTCAGTTTGCCGGCCGCAGCCGAAAGCGCGATGCCGCTCGAATTCATGCCGCAGGCGAGATAGCAGCCGCGCACCGCGGACGCCTCGCCCAGCAGCATCTGCATGTCGGGCGTGAAGCTCTCCGGCCCGTTCAGCAGGGTCCGGATCTCGGCATTATGCAATACTGGGAACCGCTCTAGCGCTATCGCCATATTCTCTTCGATCTGGTTCCAGTTGCTGTCGAGGAGACCGAAGGAGAAGTCGTGCGGCAGGTCGCCGGGCCCGACAGGGATCGCATGCTTGTCGAAGAACCCGACCAGCAGCCCGCCGACATCCTCGCGGCCATAGATCAGCTCGTCATAGGAGATGAAGAGCGGCAGGTCGCGGGTAACGATGTCGATCGGCTTGGTCAGGATGTAGTGATGCTGGACCGCATGGAGCGGAATCCTGACGCCGATCATGGCGCCCAGATGCGCCGACCAGAGGCCCGAGGCGATCACGATCGCCTCGCATTTGATCTCGCCCTTGGAAGTCGAGACCGACGCGATGCGGCCATTGCGGGTCGTCATGCCGGTGACGGGCGTGTCCTCGACGATCTTGACGCCGCGCATCTTGGCGCCGCGCGCCATCGCGGTCGCGAGATCGGTCGGGTTGATGCGACCATCGCTGGGGATCCAAGCGCCGGCCAGGATGCCCTTGTCGGTGATGACCGGCAGTTTCTCCAGGACCTGGCGCGGGGTCTGATATTCGATCTCGACATCCCGCGCCTCGCCCAGCGCCGGCAGTCCTTTGAAATAGGCCACCCGGTTCGGGTCGCAGGTATACATGACGCGGCCCGAGCGCCGCCAGCCGAGGGCCTGTCCCGTCTCGGCCTCGATGCGCGGATAGAAATCCACGCCATAACGGATCATGTCGCCGATCAGCGGGTCGGCGCGATAGGTCTCCATATTGCCGGCCGCATGCCAGCTGGTGCCGCTGCCGATCTTGGAGCGCTCCAGCAGGACCACATCCTTGCAGCCTTGCGCCGCCAGGTGATAAGCGACGCTGGAACCGACCACGCCGGCGCCGATGACGACGACACGGGCGTGGCTCGGCAACGAATCCGCCATGACGAAATGACCTCCGGGTCGCTAGCGCAAGGAATGAGGGCCCGGCCGGCGCGCGGCGGGCGTTGGTGTCCGCCTCGTCACGAGACGGTCGCCCGGATCAGCGCGGCGCGGTTGTCGAGGAACTCCTCGAGCGCCGCGAGGAACCCGGTCAGGTCGGCGGCACTGGTCTGCAGCGAGAGATTGCCGAGGATGCGCCGGTTGATGTAGTGACCCTGCGCCATCATGTCGAGCTGAAACAGTGTCTTGAGATCGCTGATCTCGCGCTCGCGGCCGCGCTCGCCCTCGTCGAGATCATGGCCGTTGCGGATCGGCCCGCTGTGGAAATGGATGCCGAAGATCGAGCCCAGGCCGGTCGCCTGGACGGCCAGCCCCCGCGCCGCGGCGAGGCCGTTGATCCGCTGACGCAACTCGTCGCCGCGCGCATTCATGCGGTCGATGGCCTCGGGCGTCAGCACCTTGGTGAAGGCGGCATGGCCCGCGGCCATGGCCAGCACATTGTTGTTGAAGGTGCCGCCATGCGGCAGCGCGTTCGGCGCCGTCGGGTTGAAGCGCTCCATGATGTCGGCGCGGCCACCGAAGGCGCCGATGGTCATGCCGCCGCCGACATATTTGCCGAGCGTGGTCATGTCGGGCCTGATCCCCAGGCGGCCCTGCACGCCGGAGGGTGAGAGCCGCGAGGTCATGACCTCATCCATGATGAAGACGATGCCGTGCTTTCTCGTCGTATCACGCAAGGCCGCCATGAAGGCCGGGTCGCCGGGAATTGCCCCGGCCCCGCCCTGCAGCGGCTCGACGATAACCGCCGCCAGTTCATGCGCGTGACGCTCGATCGCCTTCACCGCCGCCGCCGCGTCGTTATAGGGCGTCGAGAAGAACGGGATCGGCATGTTGAGCGGCGAGGCGCCGTGGCTGAAATAGAGCATGCTGCCGTGATAGGCGCCGTCGAACACCAGCACCGCCGGGCGCCCCGTCACATGGCGTGCCGTCGCCAGCGCCAGGAGATTGGCCTCGGTGCCGGAATTGCAGAAGCGCAGCCGCTCCATCGAGCTGAAACGCGAGGAGATGATCGCCGCCAGCTCATGCTCATAGATGCTGGGGCCGCCCAGCGTGAGGCCGTCGGCGATCGCCTGGGTCAGGGCCGCCTTCACCGCCGGATCGGAATGGCCGAGCACGCCCGCGGTATATTCGTTGATGAAGTCGACATAGCTATGGCCGTCGACGTCGGTCACCCGCGAACCTTCGGCCGAGCGGATGCAGACCGGAAAGGGCGAGTAGTGCAGCGTGGTGCGGGTGTTGCCGCCCGGCATCGCCGCCTTGCTCGCGCCATGGATCGCGGCGCTTTTCGGGTTGGCGTGGATATAGCGGTCTTCGGCCTCGCGGAGCGCCGAGGTGAGGTTCTGATTGCTGCTGCGAGAGGCGAGGCCCGTGGCCGACATGGAAAGCTCCGCTATGCGGCGCCGGGCCAGGCTCGGCGCCGGGAACCCGAAGGCCCCCGAAACCACCGCCGCGCTCTCCCCGCGCTTGTGATCACGTAATATGTGATGCTATGGTCCGTATCGTGAGCGAGTCAAGGCTGGGTCCCGGATTTTCCGGGCTCAACCGCCGTTTTGAAGACCCTTATCAGCCAGATCGGATCCCGCGCCATGACAACCAGCAGCGCCGCTGCGGGCGCCGTCGCCAAGGACGGCAAGACCTCCCGCAAGGTCATCATCACCTGCGCCGTGACCGGCTCGGTCCACACCCCGACCATGACGCCCTATCTCCCGATCACGCCCGACCAGATCGCGAAAGAGTCGATCGCGGCCGCCGAGGCCGGGGCCTCGATCATCCATCTCCATGCACGCGATCCGAAGGACGGCAGGCCCACGCCCAGCGCCGACGTCTTCATGCAGTTCCTGCCGCGCATCAAGCAGAACACCGATGCGGTGATCAACATCACCACGGGCGGCTCGCTCGGCATGACCATGGAGGATCGGCTGGCGGCCCCCTTGCGCGCCAAGCCCGAACTCTGCTCGCTCAATATGGGCTCGATGAACTTCGGCATCTTCCACATCACCCAGAAGATCGACAAATGGCAACATGAGTGGGAGAAGGCCTATGTCGAGAAGACCAAGGATTTGATCGTCAGCAACACCTTCGGCCAGATCGAGCGCTTCATCCAGGAACTGGGCCAGGGCTGCGGCACGCGCTTCGAATGCGAATGCTACGACGTCGGCCATCTCTACACGCTGGCCCATTTCCTCGACCGCAAGCTGCTGGAGCCGCCGCTTTTCGTGCAGACCATCTTCGGCGTGCTGGGCGGCATCGGTCCTCATCCCGAGGATCTCTCCCATATGCGCCGCACGGCGGACCGCCTCTTCGGCGGCGATTACCAATGGTCGATCCTGGCCGCCGGCCGCCACCAGATGTCGCTTGCGACCATGGGCGCGACGATGGGCGCCAATGTGCGCGTCGGACTCGAGGACAGCATCTATCTGGGCCCCGGTCAGCTCGCCAAGAGCAATGCCGATCAGGTGAAGAAGATCCGCAACATCCTGACCGAGCTGTCGCTTGAGATCGCCACCCCCGCCGAGGCCCGCGCCATGCTGAAGCTCAAGGGCGGCGACAAGGTCGCGTTCTGACTCTTCCCTGTCATTGCCGGGCTTGACCCGGCAATCCAGCTGTCGAGCACGCGACCTTTGCCCTGGATTCCCGGGTCAAGCCCGAGGATGACAGAAGAGCAGCCGGCGATGACAGGGGAGCGAGACTTCGGTCAAACCCAGGCCGGACGGCGCGAGGCCATATAGGCGCCGAGCGCCTCGATCTCGGTCGCGCTCAACCGCAGGCCCAGCTTGCTGCGCCGCCAGACGATGTCGTCAGCGGTCAGTGCCCATTCCTGGTCCATCAGATAGTCGACCTCGCGTGCAAAGAGATCGGCGCCAAAGCTGCGGCCCAGATCGGTCGGCCTCTGCGCAGATCCCAACAAAGCGCGTGCCTGCGTGCCGTAGAGCTTCGCATAGCGGCACAGCTGCTTTGGCGGCAGCCAGGAAAAGTCGCGCAGCAGATCCTCGGTAAACCCCTCCAGGCCGCCGGAACCAAGATCGCCACCAGGCAACGTTTCGGTCCGCGTCCGGCAAGCACCAACCCATGGAAGTATGCTTTCCAATTCCATCATCGCATGTTCTGCCAGACGGCGATGAGTCGTCAGCTTACCGCCGAAAACGGTAAGAGCCGGTGCTTGATCCTGACCGCCATTAATCTCGAAGGCGTAATCGCGCGTCAGTGTGGAGAGGTCGCCGTCGCGCCCGCCGCCGACCTCGAACAGCGGCCGCACACCGGCATAGCGCCAGACGATGTCGGCGCGGCTCACGGGGTAGCGCAGATACTGGTTCACCTCGTCCAGCATGTAGTCGATCTCCTTCTCGGAGACGGTCGCTTTCTCCGGTGCCTCCTCCCAAGGTTCGTCGGTCGTGCCGATCGAGGTGAAGTCGCCCTCATAGGGAAAGGCCTCCATGGTCCGGTTGTCGCGGGTCTGGAGGAAATAGCCATGCTCGCCCTCCCAGAGCCGCGGCACGACGATATGGCTACCGCGCACCATCCTGAGGCGTCGCGCCGTGACCACGCCATCGATCGTCTCTCCCACCGAGATCACCCACGGGCCTGCCGCATTGACGAGAACCTTCGCCTGGATATCCAGACGCTGCTTGGTCAGGGTGTTCTCCAGCTCAACCTGCCAGTAATCGGGATGGCGGCGTGCCCCAACAAACCGATGGCGTGCGAAGATATCCGCACCATGGGCCTGCGCGCCTTGAACATTGGCGATCACGAGGCGCGCATCGTCGCCGCGGCAGTCGGAATAGGCGAAGGCATGCGTCACTGACGGCTTGAGCGCCCGGCCGAATTCATGTCTGCGCAGATCGATCGATTGCGATCGCGGCAGCTTCCGGCGCGGTGCCAGGAAATCATAGAAGAGAAGACCGAGACGGATCATCCAGCGCGGACGCAGCGACGGTACATGCGGCAGCACCAGCCGGATCGGCCAGACCAGATGCGGTGCCTTCGCCATCAGGATCTCGCGCTCCAGCAGCGCATGGCGCACCAGCCGGAAATCATAGGTCTCGAGATAGCGCAGGCCGCCATGGATCAGCTTGGAGGAGCGCGACGAGGCGCCTTCGGCGAAGTCGCGTTCCTCGGCCAGCGCCACGCCCAGCCCTCGCCCCGCGGCATCGCAGGCAATGGCAGCGCCGTTGATGCCGCCGCCGATGACGAAGAGGTCGTAGGACGGCTGGGGGGTGACCGGCATGATCGGATCAGGCCGACGGACGTTTGTCGCGATAGAGCGTCAGCAAGGCTTCGGAGGCCGCCAACCACTCTTGATAGCCAGCGTCCCAGCGCGCCCGCGCAGCCGGATCGGGCCGGATCTGTTTCGATGGCTTCACCAGCGGCCGCAGCTCGTCGACACCGCGCCAGAGGCCAGCGCCCAGCCCCGCCATCAGGGCCACGCCATAGGGCGTCATGGAATCGAAAGCCGAGACGTTCAAGGGTTGCTGCAAAATGTCTGCCTGCATCTGCATGAGATAATCCGAGCGGGTCGGACCGCCATCGACCCGCACCGCGCCGATCGCCTGGCCGGTCGAGCGGTGCACGCCCTCGAGTACGGCCCGGATCTGATAGCACAGCGCCTCGAGCCCGGCATGGCAGAGATGGCCCCGCGACGTGGCCTCGGTCATCCCGATGAGGCCGGCGCGCACTTCCGGCCGCCACCAGGGTGCCGCCAGCCCCTGGAAAGCCGGCACCAGCAGAACGCCGTCGCTGCTTCCCGCTTGTTGCGCTTCGCGCACGATGCCGGCGCCGCCGCCCTCCACGGCGAGCCTCGTCGCCAGCCAATCGAGGATCGCCCCCGCATACATCACGAAGCCTTCGAGCGCATAGGTCGGACGATCGAAGCTCCAGGCGATGGTGCGGATCAGCCCGTCGGTCGCTTTGATCGCCGGATCTTGCCCGGCATTGACCCAGAGGAAGGCGCCGGTGCCATAAGTCACTTTCAATTGCAGCGGATCGAAACAGCCATGGCCGAACAAAGCCGCCTGCTGATCGCCCATCGCGGCCGTGATCGGTATGGGTCCACCGAAGAACTCGGGCAACGTGCTGCCGAAGCGATCCGCCGAGCGCCGCAGCTCGGGCATCCGCGCGAGCTGAAGATCGAACAATACCGCAAGCTCCGGATCCCACGTGGCGCTGGCGATATCGAGCAGCATCGTGCGCGACGCATTGCCGGGCTCGGTCGCGTAAGTGGCGCCGCTCGTGAGCTTCCAGATCAGCCAGCAATCGACGGTCCCGAAGAGGCAATCGCCGCTGGCCAGCCGCGCGCCGATCTCGGGCCGGTTGACGAAGATCCATTTCAGCTTCGCCGCGGTGAAGGTCGGATCGAGATCGAGCCCGGTCTTGGCACGCAGCGCCGCCACGGTCTCGTTACGGCGCAAGGGAGCGATCTCCTCGTCGCCGCGCCGGCATTTCCACACCATCGCGGGAAGAACCGGCTCGCCGCTGTGGCAATCCCAGATCACCAGCGTCTCGGTCTGGTTGGCGATGCCGAGGCCGGCCACCTGCGCAGGCTCCCGCTCGAGCTTCGCCAGCACCTCGCGCACACAGGCGACCAGATTGGCCAGCATGCCGTTCGGGTCCTGCTCGACCCAACCCAGCTGCGGCGAAGCGGAGGCGATGGGACGATCGGCCTGGGCCAGCACCCGCCCCTCACGATCGATCGCCACGACCTTGGTGTTGGTCGTGCCCTGGTCGATCCCCATGACGATGTTCCGGCCGTCCCCCAAAGCGCAATCCCTCAGCTCGATCGTTCCGTTGCCGATGCGCGGCACTTATCGGTCATAGGCGGCCCCATTCACTAACGCCATGGCGAATCGGTTTCCCCAGCGATACCTGCTCACCCGATTCCCGCCGAGTCGTGACGGTAGGACATGGCGAATCGGCGACGCTTAGCAGAATATGTGACACGTGCTTTTCATCAACCAGGCATCAACTCAGGGTGGGTAACAACATGAACATCGATCAAATCGGCGCGGCGTGGGCGTCGCGCGCACAAGGTTTGCTCCGCATCATCACGGGGCTGTTCCTTCTCGAACACGGCACCACCAAGCATCTTGGCTTCCCGCTGACGGATATGTCGAGCGTGCCGAGCTTCTCCTTGTTCGGCATCGCCGGTTGGTTCGAGCTCTTCGGGGGAGCCCTGTTGCTCATCGGTCTTTTCACACGGCCGGTTGCCTTCATCATGGCGGGCTTCGCTGCGGTGGCGTACTTCTATGTTCACTTCCCGAATTCCGTGTTCCCGATCGTCAACGGTGGCGAACTCGCCGCACTTTACTGCTTCGTGTGCCTGTTCTTCGCCGCCGCCGGCCCCGGCGCCTGGAGCGTCGATGGCGCGCGCGCCAAAGCGGCCTGAACGGACGGCTTCATAGAACCATCGGGACTTGAGTAAGGAAGGCCGCGGCAGCTTCGGTTGCCGCGGCCTTCTTCGTTGACGCTCGACTCAGGCGGTCTTCGCCTCGGTCAGGCCCAGCTCCTCCGTCATCTTCTGCCGCATGATGAACTTCTGGATCTTGCCGGTGACGGTCATCGGGAAGGCGTCGACGAAGCGGATATGCTGGGGAATCTTGTAATGCGCGATCTGTCCCTTGCAGAACGCGACGACCTCATGATCCGTCAGTTTTTCTCCGCTCTTGACCCGGATCCAGGCGCAGAGTTGTTCGCCGAATTTGGGATCGGGGATGCCGAAGACCTGGACGTCGCTGATCTTGGGATGGGCGTAGAGGAACTCCTCGACCTCGCGCGGATAGATGTTCTCGCCGCCGCGGATGACCATGTCCTTGATGCGGCCGACGATGTTGCAATAGCCCTCGGCATCGATGGTCGCCAGGTCGCCGGTATGCATCCAATGCGCGGCGTCGATCGATTCCGCGGTGCGGGCCTCGTCGTCCCAATAGCCGCGCATCACGGAATAACCGCGCGTCAGGAGCTCGCCAGGCTTGCCCGGGGGCAGGATCCGCTCCTCCAGGTCGACGACCTTGACCTCAAGATGCGGATGGATCCGGCCCACGGTCGAGACGCGCCGCTCGATCGGATCCTCGACCGAGCTCTGGAAGCTCACCGGGCTGGTCTCGGTCATGCCATAGGCGATGGTGAGCTCGCGCAAATGCAGCTTGGTGGTGCAGCGTTTCATCACCTCGACCGGACAGGGGCTGCCCGCCATGATTCCGGTCCGCAGGCTCGAGACGTCATATTTCGCGAAATCGGAATGATCGAGCACGGCGATGAACATGGTCGGCACGCCATGGAGCCCGGTGCAGCGTTCCTCGGACACCGTCTGCAGCACCGCCAGCGGATCGAAGCCCTCGCCCGGGATCACCATGCAGGACCCATGCGTAACGCAGGCGAGATTGCCCAGCACCATGCCGAAGCAGTGATAGAACGGCACCGGGATGCAGAGCCGGTCCTGATCGGTCAGCCGCATCGCCTCGCCGATGAAGAAGCCGTTGTTGAGAATATTGTGGTGCGTCAGCGTGGCGCCCTTGGGATTGCCCGTGGTGCCGCTGGTGAACTGGATGTTGATCGGATCGTCGAACTGCAATTCCGTGGCGAGGCTGGCCAGGCGCTCGCGCGAGGCGGGTGTGGCCGCCGCCGCGATGTCGGCGAAGTTGGCCATGCCGGCGCTCTTCTCCGTGCCGAGACGGAACACCCATTGCAGAGACGGAACGGCCGCTACCTCGAGCGCACCCGGTTTCGCCTGATCGAGTTCCGGGCAGGTCTCGCGGATCATGGCGAGATAGTCGCTGGTCTTGAAGGAAGCGGCGAGAATAAGGCCGCGGCAGCCCACCTTGTTCAGCGCATATTTGAGCTCATGCAGCCGATAGGCCGGGTTGATGTTGACGAGGATCAGCCCCGCCTTGGCGGTGGCGAACTGAGTCAGTACCCATTCCGAGTTGTTGGGCGACCAGATGCCGATCCGCTCGCCGGGCGCGAAGCCCAGCGCGATCAGTCCGGCCGCCATCGCATCGACCTTCTGGTTGAGCTCGCGATAGCTCCAGCGCACCTTCTGCTGACGCACCACCAGAGCCGGACGATCGGGCATGCGCGCGGCGATGCGGTCGAGATGTACGCCGATCGTGTCGCCGATCAGCGGCACGGTGCTGGCGCCATTCACATAGCTCTGAGTCAATCCAGCCATGTCGTCCCCCTGATGGTCCGATGCGGCGGCGCGGGTTGGTCCCACGCTCGGGAAAGACCGGCCTTCGGGGCCGGCTTCCGCCTCCCCCTAAGATATTCTTCTTCGGGCCCTTAGAAAGGATCGATTTTCTCAAGGGCAATCATGAGTTTGTCTGTAAGCCTCCGTACCGCCAGGGCTGCGGCTGGTGGTTCCTCGACAGCACCCGCCGCTTTCGCGAGGTCTTCCCATGATGCATCTCGACATCGCCCTCCTGGCTCTCGGCGACCAGTACAAAGAAGAGGGCCAGTATGATCGGGTGCGTTCGGACATGGAGGCGATGCTCTGGTCCGACGAGCCCTCCCTGAGCAGCGGCTTGGCGCTCGTGGCCGCCGTCGTTCTCGCCAGCGTGCTTTGGGCCATCGGCTCGGTCTGACGTCGCTATGCTGCAAAACGATTACCGTTTCACTTCCGCTCCACATTCCGCGCACAGTTTCGCCTGCGGCGCACGGAGCGGCTTCCCGCATGCCCCACAGGGTGGGCCAAATCGCGCGAGCCTATGATGCCAAAGAGCGTCGAGATTGGTTTCACGAAAACCTGTAATCTCAAAGTAGCGATTTGGGGCACCGGCGTCGAAAATGTGCTTGGGGACTCGATGAAGAGGCGCATCGTGTATGCGACGATACTCCTTCACATTCTCAAGCCCTCTCCGCAGAAGCTTGGATACTTCTTGCCATTCCGGCTCTTCAAGCATCGGAATGTCGGCTCTGCATCGCCAGCAATAGAGTGTCTTCGCCATGAAGACGGCTCGCATATTTGAGGCGGCGGCAGCAATCGCCGGGCAGACGCCTTGATCTGGTCTGTCAGCTCAGATTGACGATCACGGCCGCGTAGTGGCAGACGGCGGCGCTCAGCACCAGCGCGTGCCAAATCGCGTTCTGGAAGCGCAGGCCCCGCCAGAGATGGAACGCGACGCCCGCCGTATAGAGCAAGCCACCCACCGCGATCAGGATGAGGACGGCGGGATGGAGCGTCGAGAGCAGCGGCTCCAGCGCCACCAGCACCACCCAGCCCAGCGCCAGATAGAGCACCACCGCGAAACGGTCGATGCGCCGGGGAACCGTCAGCTTGGCGAAGGCGCCCAGGATCGCCCCGCCCCAGACGACAGCCGCGAGCCAGATCGACCAGGCGCCGTCGAGGCGGCCCAGCGTGAAGGGCGAATAGGTGCCGGCGATCATCAGGAAGATCGCGGCGTGATCCATCCGGCGCAGAAGCTCGCGCCGGGGCGAAGCGAAGGAGAGGTTGTAAATGGCGGAGCAGACCAGCGTCGCGATCAGCCCGATCACATAGAGAACCGTGGCGATCAAGCCGGGGAGGCTCGCGGTCTCGGCGGCGAAGGTCAGGAGCAGCGCGCCGCCGATGAGGCCAAAAGCCACGCCGATCGCATGGATGATGCGATCGGCGCTGACTTCGGCGGTGTCATAGTGGCGTTCCATGCTCCCGATCTTGCGGGAGCGGCCGCCGCCTGTCCATGGCGGCGGTCAGGCTCAGTCTATCGGTCAGTCGCCGACGGCGGTGCGGCCGTGGTTGGGCTGATAGCTCGGTCGGCCCGGGCGGCGATTCTTGCCACCGGCGGGACGCGCGGACCGAGGACCGGCGCGACCTTCGCCATGACCGCGGCCTTCCTTCTGGGCGCGCCCATCGCTGTGACCACGGCCGTCCGTGCGGGCACGGGCGTCGGCGTGAGGACGGGTGTCGCCATGGCCGCGACCGTCATTGCGGTTGCGGTTGTCGCCGTGATTGCGGTTGTCGGTATGACCGCGCGACGGCTGGCCGTGACCGCGGCCCTGATGGCCCCGGGTTTCGCCATCGACGCGCGCCATCACCTCATGCGAACCGGCCGGCACCTTGCCGCGACGGTCGGTGACCGGCAGGGTCTGGCGCGTGAGCCGCTCGATGTCGCGCAGATAGCCGCGCTCCTCATGATCGCAGAAGGAGATCGCGATGCCGGCAGCACCGGCACGCGCGGTGCGGCCGATGCGATGCACATAGGCTTCGGCCACTTCCGGCAGATCGAAATTCACCACATGGGTGATGCCGTCGACATCGATGCCGCGCGCGGCGATGTCGGTCGCGACCAGGATGCGGGTGCGGCCCTGGCGGAAGCTGAGGAGCGCGCGCTCGCGCTGGCTCTGGCTCTTATTGCCATGGATGGCAGCCGCAGGAATGCCGGCTGCCTCCAGACGCTCCGTGACGCGATCGGCGCCGCGCTTGGTGCGGGTGAAGACGAGCGTGCGGGCGAACTCCGGCTTCGACAGCAGCTCGATCAGCAGCGCCGGCTTGGCGGGCCGCTCGACGAGGTAAACCTGCTGGCTCACCTTCTCCGCGGTGGTCGCCACGGGCGCGACGGCCACGCTGGCGGGATCGCGCAGCATGT
This sequence comes from Hypericibacter sp., assembly GCF_050729195.1. Taxonomy (NCBI): domain Bacteria; kingdom Pseudomonadati; phylum Pseudomonadota; class Alphaproteobacteria; order Rhodospirillales; family Dongiaceae; genus Hypericibacter; species Hypericibacter sp. The sequence goes on along the minus strand of NZ_JBOHKS010000249.1, from coordinate 20,409 downwards.
CCTTCGCCAGCGAACCGATGGCCTGAGGCATGGTCGCGGAGAAGAACAGGGTCTGGCGTTCCTTCGGCATGCGGCGAAGGATCTTGCGGATCGGCTCGAGGAAGCCGAGGTCGAGCATATGATCGGCCTCGTCCAGAACCAGGACTTCCGCGCCGTCGAGACGGGCGGCGCCGGTGCCGAGATGGTCGTTCAGCCGGCCCGGGGTGGCGACGAGCACATCGACGCCGCGCGCGAGCGCACGGATCTGCGGGCTCGGCTTCACGCCGCCGACGACGACCGCGACCGAGAAGCGGAAATGACGGCCATAGGTCTCGAAGCTGTCGGCGATCTGGGCCGCGAGCTCACGGGTGGGCGCCAGCACCAGCACGCGGCAGCCGCGCTGCGGCGGCGCCTTCCGGTTCTGGGCCAGGCGATGGAGGATCGGGAGGGCGAACGCCGCCGTCTTGCCGGTGCCCGTCTGGGCGATGCCGAGCAGGTCGCGGCCCTGCATGACGAAGGGAATGGTCTGTGCCTGGATCGGGGTCGGCACGGTATAGCCTTCCTGGGCAACAGCGCGCAGGAGGGGCTCGGCCAAGCCGAGCGAAGCAAAATCAGTCAATTGGGACTCTTTCTTACAGGGGCGGCGTTCCGGCCCCACGCTTACTCAAAAGCGGGCAACCGCAGGGGGCCACGATCTACGTGGAGAAACACCCCGCGTTCTGGGCATGTCTTGATGAAGTCGGTCAAAACGCTCAACAGACAGAGACGGATGACATCTCTTGACGCGGCTGGAGCGCTAAATCCGGGAGACCGGATGCGGGCTTCTCCCATAATCCGGTAGGGATTGTCAAACTTTCCCGGTGGTTAGCTCATGAGCGCTTTCAGCATGGCGGCGCTCTCCACTGCCCAGAGGCACCATTATATTGTTTTAATACAGCTAATTAGACGACGCTTCGGGCGCCCAATGCCGCACCCTCCCGGAAGCGCGAAAAGCGGAAGCCGGCGATATCGAGCGAAGTTTTGCCCTTCGCCGCCAGCTCCGCCATCAGCCGCCCGACGATCGGTCCCATGCCGAATCCATGGCCGCTGAGGCCGGTGGCGACGAGGAGTCCCCTCACCGGCTCGACCCCGCCCAGGACCGGAATGGCATCGGGCGTGGCATCGATATTGCCGGCCCAGCTCCGCACCACCGAGACCGGCCCCAGATTCGGGAACACGGTCTTGAGCCCCGCCAGCGCATTGGCAACCCGATCCGGGTTGGCCGGCGGATCCATGATGCGGGTGGCGCGGAAGGGATTCCGGCCGGCTTCCGAGAGCGGCAGCTCCGACCAGAGGCTTTTCAGGAAGGTCGGCCCGAAATGCAGGTCGAACAGGCCGCGGTTCTCGCGGAAGTTCGCCCAGAAGGCACGGCCATGGCGCAGCGTGTCGGGGACGATGTCGTAATCGGTGCCGGTGCCGGCCGCGATGTTGAAGCTGCCATCGCTGCGCTGGCGGAAGGCGACCTCCGGTCCCCAGACTCCCGTCGCCGTCACCTTGGGCGCCGGCGTGGTGCGGGCGACGGTGCCGCGGATCAGGAGCTGCGGCAGCGACAGGCCCAGGCCGCGCAGCAACCGCGAGCTCCAGGCGCCCGCCGCGCAGATGACGACCGGTGCCTTGAGCTCGCCGCGCTCGGTGCGAACGCCGGTGACGGCACCGCCAGCGGTTACGATCTCGTCGACGGCGCAGCCGGTCTTGATCTCGGCGCCGAGCCGGCGCGCGGCCTGTGCGAAGGCCGGCGCCACGACCGCCGGCTCGGCCTGCCCGTCGCTCGGGGTGTAGAGCCCGCCGACCCACTGACCTTCGATGCCGGGAATGAGCTCGCGGATCTGCTTATTGGTCAGGATGCGGCTGTCGAGCTGATAGAGCCGCGCGACCTCGAGCCAGCCCTCCATGGCGGTGAGCCGCTTCGCGTCCGCGGCCATCGCCAGATTGCCGCCCTGACGCCAATGGAGGTCGGTGCCGAGCTCGGCCGAGAGGCCCTGCCACATCCGATTGCATTCGATCATCAGCGGCACTTCGAAGGGATCGCGGCCTTGCTGGCGCACAAAGCCCCAATTGCGGCTCGACTGCTCGCCGGCGATCTCGCCCTTCTCGCAGAGGATCGGCTTCAGGCCGGCTTTGGCGAGGTAATAGGCGGTCGCGGCACCCGCGATGCCGCCGCCCACGATGATCGCATCCGCATTCTGATTCATTCCGATCCCAGTCCCACCGACCACATTCTATCTATCTCCCCTCAAGGGGGGAGGTGGATGTTTAAGCGATCACCAGCGGCGAATCCCCCGCCCCCACCAGCATGCGGGGGCCCGATTCCGTCAGCGCGTAGGTGCCGCCCTGCACGATGCCGATTCCTTCCTCCACCAACTCCAGGCAGGAGTGAAGCACGAAGACCATGCCGGTCTCGAACTTGCGGTCGAAGCCGCGGCTGATCTGCAGGGTCTCGAGCCAGATCGGCGGGTAGGCGATGCCGATGCCATAGCCGAAACGCATCATCGCCGTATGTTCGAGCCCATGCTTGCGCAAGGGCACCAGCGAGGCCTCCTCGGCCGCCGAGACCGGCACGCCCGGCTTCACCGCGGCGATGCCGGCGCGCAAGGATTGCAGGCCGATCTCATAAAGCTCCTTGGCGCGCGGACCCGGATCGCCCAGCGACAGGGTCTGCAGGGCCGTCGTGTGATAACGGTTCGAGACGCCGGCGAACTCGATATGGACCAGGTCGCCCGGCTCGATCGGCTTCTCACGCGGCGCGCCATGACCGCCCGGCGTGCGCTTACCGCTCGCGAGCTCGGTCGGGATCGCCCAATAGTCGCTGCCGGCATGGCGCAGCGCGCCCTCGATCGCGGCGGCGAGCCCGATCTCGGTGACGCCGGGCTTCAGCGCCTGGCGCGCGGCCTTGAGGCCGATATTGGTGAATGTCGCGGCCTGCTCGATGTACCGCATCTCGCGCGCCGACTTCGCCAACCGCAGATCGCCCAAGGTCACCGTCGCATCGACCAGCTGGATCGGCGCCGTGGCGGCGGCGAGCTCCCGGCCCAGCGAGTAAGGCAACGCATAGGATTGCAGCTCGATCGCGACGCGACCGTCGGTGACCCCCTTCTCCTCGAGGATGCCGGCGACGCGCGCGGCGAAATTCTCGGTATGGAGATGATAGGTCCGAATGTCCCGGACCCAGCTCGTCTCCAGCGCCAGGGAGAGATCGACATTGCGCAGGATCAGGGTGGGCTCGGTCTCGTCGGCGGTGAAGATCAGCGCCTGCGGGCTGTTGACACTGACCCAGGATTCGTAGCCGCCGAGATAATAGAGGTTCTCGGGCGCCACCACGATGCAGCAGGCATATTTCTGCTCGCGCATCAGCGCGCGGGCGCGCGCCATGCGGCCGTCATGTTCTTCCTTCGAAAACGCCGCGAATTCCTGAGCCACGCCAATCCTCCGATGCCAAGCAGGGCGGCGATCATCCTCGCTCGCCCCATCCGATAGGTGAATGAAAATCCCCGAGCCCGCCGGTCAGGCCCGCTGCCCTGCCCGCTGCGGCTTGGAAAGCTCCTGGATCAGGATCGCCGCGGCCACCAGGATCGAAAGCGCGATCAGCATGGTCGAGATCGCGGCGATGGTCGGGCTGACCTGGTCGCGCAGCGAGGTGAACATCTTGCGGGTCAGGGTCGAGGATTCGCCGCGCGAGATGAAGAGCGCGATGACCACCTCGTCGAACGAGGTGACCCAGGCGAAGAGCGCGCCCGACAACACGGAAATCCGGATCTGCGGTAGGGTCACGGTGAAGAAGGCGACCCAGCGGTTGGCGCCCAGGCTGCGCGCGACCATCTCCTGGCTCATCTCGTAACGGCGCAGGCCCGCCGTCACCGTCACGATGACGAACGGAATGGCCAACACCGTATGGGCCAGCACCAGCCCGGTCATGGTGTTGATCAGGCCGAGCTTGGCGAAGACATAGAAGAGGCCGATGGCGACGATGATGACCGGCACGATCAGCGGCACCACGAGCGCGGCGCGCAGGACCTTGGTCCAGGGACCGGCCACGACATGGAGGCCATAGGCGGCGGCCGTGCCGAGCGGTGTCGCGACCAGCACGGTGAAGAAGGCCGCGCGGATCGAGACCCAGGCGGCATCCATCCATTCGGAGCTCTCGAAGAAGCTCTGATACCAGCGCAAGGAGAGTGCCGGCGGCGGGAACTCCAGATGCTCCGAGGGGGTGAAGGACATCGGCACGACGATCAGGATCGGCACCACCAGGAACAGCAGCACCAGCCCGGCATAGACATAGAGCCAGGCGCGCTGCCAATGCGAGACGTCGCGATCGATGCCGCTGCTCATCGGGCCTCCGCCGAGAGACGCTCGGCCGGCAGGAAGCGGCCGATGACATAGAAGATGCAGAGCGTCACGACCAGCAGCACGACACCCAGCGCCGAGGCAGCCCCCCAATTGAAGTAGGTCGTGGCGTTCTCCAGGATCTTCATCGCCACCATATTGACCCGGCCCCCGCCCAGCACCTGCGGCACGATGTAGAAGCCGAGGCAATAGATGAAGACCAGGAGGCTGCCGGCGAAGAGCCCCGGCAGGGTCAGCGGCGCGAAGACCGTCCAGAAGGCGGCGCGCGGGCTCGCTCCCAGGCTCATCGCCGCGCGCGGCAGCAGGGGATCGATGCTCTTCATCGAGGCATAGAGCGGCAGCACCAGGAAGGGCAGCATGATATGGACCATGCCGATGACCGCGCCGGTGAAATTATAGACCAGCGCCAAAGGCTGATCGATCAGGCCCAGCTTGATGAGCATCGTGTTGATCAGGCCGTTGCGCTGCAACAGCACGAGCCAGGCATAGGTGCGCACCAAGAGCGAGGTCCAGAAGGGCAGCAGCACCAGCGCCAGCCCGATCAGCGCCGCGCGGCGCGAGAGTTGCGACAACAAATAAGCCAGGGGATAGCCCAGCAGGATCGTCACCAGCGTGACGATCGCGCTCAGCAGGAAGGTCGTCTGGAAGATCTTGTAATAAGCGGTGTTGTCGATGAGGCGCGCATAGTTCGCGACGGTGACGCCAGTCTGGTCGAAGAAGGAGAGCCAAAACAGCCAGCCGACCGGAATGAAGATGACCAGCGCCACGACCATCATGGCGGGCGAGGACAGCAGCAGCAGCCGGCGCCGTTCGCTGCGGGCGTCGGACGCCAGTGCCGCGGCCCCGACCGCCATCGTCACGGCCGATCCTCCGGCACCACCAGCGTGTCTTCCAGATGCACGCCGAGGATTACGGCATCGCCATTGGCCGGCAGCTGATTCAGGCTGCTGCGGTCGCTGGCTTTGCGCAGATTGACCAGCGTGCCGCCTTCGAGCTGGATCGAGACCAGCACGCTGTCGCCCTGATAGACCACCTCGCGCACGCGGCCCGGAAAGCGGTTCCAGTCGCCACCGGTCGTCCCCAGCAGGAGATCGAGCTTCTCGGGCCGCAGCACCAGATAGAGCGGCCGCGAACGATCGGCGATCTTTACGCCCTGCAGCCGGCAGCCGGCGTACCAAGCGGCCCCCTCTCGCAGCTCGACCGGCAATAGCACCGCCTCGCCGATGAACTCGGCGACGAAACGGCTGGCCGGCGCCTCGTAGAGCTCACGCGGCTTGTCGATCTGGGCGATGCGCCCCTGATTGATGACGGCGATCCGGTCCGACATGGTCAGCGCTTCGCGCTGATCGTGGGTAACATAGATCGTGGTGACGCCGAGCTTCTCATGCAGATGCCGGATCTCGATCTGCATATGCTCGCGCAGCTTCTTGTCGAGCGCCGAAAGCGGCTCGTCCATCAGCAGGATCTTCGGCTCGAACACGATGGCGCGCGCGAGCGCCACGCGCTGGCGTTGGCCGCCGGAAAGGCTGTCGATCGATCGCTCCAGCATCGAGCCGAGCTGCACGAGATCGAGCGCGCGGCGGACGCGCTCCGCGGTCTCGGCCTTGCCCACGCGGCGCAACCGCAGCGGATAGCCGACATTGGCCGCGACGTTCATATGCGGGAACAGGGCGTAGTTCTGGAACACCACGCCGATATTGCGCTTGTGCGGCGGGCGGCGGGTGACGTCCTCGCCATCGAAGGCGATGCTGCCGGAGGTCGGGCGGCTGAAGCCGGCCAAGGCCATCAACAGGGTTGATTTGCCGGAGCCGGACGGCCCCAGCAGCGTCAGGAATTCGCCGCTGCGCACATCCAGGTCGACCGCATCGAGGGCGCGGAAGGCGCCATAGACCTTGGAGAGCTGGCGGATCTGGATCGGCACGCCCGCCCGCAGATCGGCGCCTATCCTCTCGCCGGTGGCGCTGCGCTCGAGCGCGGGATCGATATCGGTCGTCATCGTCATGCGGCAAGGCACCCGGACTTTAGAAAGAAACCTCCGGCCGGATCGAAACCCGGCCGGAGGTGCCAGTTCTCAGGTTGAGGCACGTCCAGTCTGAAAGTCTACTCGTTCATGAAGGCGCTCCAGCGCTCGCGCGCCTCGGCACCATGCTCGCCCCACCAGTCGCCGTGGAACACCACCTGCTTCTTGGCGTTATCGGGACCGGTATTGAGGCGCGCCGCGACGTCGGGCGTGATCTTACCGGTATCGAAGGCCTTGGCGTTGGCCGGGCCGTAATCGATATAGGTCGGCAGATTGGCCTGGATGTCGGGCGAGAGCGCCGCCGCCAGGGCCTTCATCGCGAGGTCCTTGTTCTTGGCGCCCTTCGGGATCACGAGGCAGTCGGCAATCAGGAGACCCTGGTTGAAGGTGAAGTCCACCTTGGCACCCTGGGCCTGCGCCGCCGTCACGCGGCCGCTCCAGGCGCCGATCATGTCGACCTCGCCGTCGGTCAAGAGCTGCGCCGACTGCGCGCCCGACGACCACCAGACGGAAATGTACGGCTTGATCTTCTCGAGGCTCTTGAAGGCGCGATCGAGATCGAGTGGATAGAGCTTGTCGGGCGCCACGCCGTCGGCGAGGAGGGCCGCTTCCAGCACCTCCGCCGGATCGTTGCGCAGCGAACGGCGACCCGGGAACTTCTCGACGTTCCAGAAATCGGCCCAGCTCTGCGGACCGTCCTTGCCGAACTTCTCCGTGCTCCAGGCGACGACGTTCGAATAGTAGTTCTGGCCCATATAGCTGGCATTGACGACAGCGGGATCAAAGCCAGATTTGTCCACCACATTGAAGTCGATGGGCTCGAACAGGCCTTCGGCAGCGCCCTGGGCGCAGCCATCGATGGTGAGCTCGGTAATGTCCCACTGCACCGCATTGGCCAGCACCTGGGCGCGTACATCGGCGAGACCGTTGGTGTTGTCCTCTTTCACGGTGATGCCGAGCTTCTGGCCGACCGGACCCCAGATCGCCTTGGAGAGCGCGTCCTGATAATTGCCGCCCCAGGACGCGATGGTGATGGTGTCGGCGGCCTGCGCCGCGGTCAGCGGCAGCAACAGCAATGCGCCGGCGAGCGCCGCCGAGCCCCAGCTCAATCCGCGCTTGATGTCATGGCGAGCGGCCATGTCGATAACGCCCGAAAACATTCGGTCTCCTCCCATAGAGCTCATTTGGATGTCAGCGGATCTGAGACGACCCGCCGAATTTGTTGCCTTACAATCCGACCCTATCGCGCCCAAAAAGCGCGTCAAGTTTTAGATTGTCACGCGACATATCAGGCGACGCTGGCCCCCCAGATCTTGGCCAGCACGCGCAGATAATTGCCGCCCAGGAACGCCTCGATCTGCGCCGGCTTCCAGCCATGATCGAACAACGCCGCCGTGATCGCTGGAATCTCGTTGGGAATGCTGCATTCGGCGAGATAGCGGGTGCGCACATCGTTGCCGAAGGCGGCGGCATATTTGGAGATCGCGGCCGGATAGCGGTCGAGCGTCATCTGGATGATGCTGCCGACCGAGGCCAGGTCGCGCACGGCGGGGAAGTCGGTGCCGAGCGCCACATGGTCATGGCCGACCAGCCCGACGATGTGATCGAGATGGCGCAGGAAATCGCGCAAGGCCGGACGATGCGTGGGATCGCCGTCCCAGCACATCGGGCCATAGACGCTGGCGCCGATCAGCCCGCCGGTCGCGGCCACCGCCTTGATCACCGCATCGATCTTGTTGCGCGGCACGTTCGAGACGGCCTTGGCATTGGCATGGGTGAGCAGCACGGGCTTGGTGCTGATCGCGGCGGCCTCGAGGCAGGCCCGCTCGCCCACATGGCTCAGATCGACGGCGATGCCAAGCGCGTTCATCTCGGCGACCGCCTTGCGGCCCAGCAGGCTGAGGCCGCCATCATTGGGCTCGAGGCAGCCATCGCCCATGAAATTGCGTTCGTTGTAGGTGAGCTGCATCACGCGCACGCCCAGCCGGTGGAACAGCCGCAGGCGTTTCAGATTATCGGCGATGGCGCGCATGTTCTGCCAGCCCATGATCAGGCCGATCTGGCCGGCCTGGCGCGCGGCCTGGAAATCCGACACCTGGCGAATGATCCGCCATTCGGAATTGGGTTGCTCGCAGCGATGAAGCCATTCGGCGATCTGGTCGCAGGCTTCCTCGAAATCGGCATTGAGGCCGCTGACCGTCACATTGACGGCATTGACCCCGCCAGCCTTGAGCGCGTCGGTGCTGCCATCGCACTGGAAGTTGAGCCCGTCGATGACGAACGCCTTCTCATGCAGCGCCGCCGCCTCTTTGGGATCGCTCATGCCAGCTCCTTCGCGCGCGCCGACGAGCGGTTCTTGAAGTGCGGCATGACATGGGCCGCGAAGCGCTCGATCGAGCCCATCACATCGGCATGGTTGGCGCCGAAGTTCATATTGACCTGGATGTCGTGGATGCCGAGATCGGCATAATGGCCGAGCTTGTCGACGCATTCCTGCGGCGAGCCGATGATCAGGCTCTTGCGGATGTCGTCGAGGGTCTCCGGCACCGCGATCGGCTCGATGGCGCCGTTATGGACGGTGCCGGGCGTGGTGAAGACATTCACGAAGCGCTGATGGTTCTCGAAGGCCAGGCGCAGCTTCGCCTGCGTGTCGGCCTCGTTCTTGGTGACGAAGCCCATGCGCAGCATGGAGAGACGCTGCTTGCCGCCGGGCGGCAGTGCCGCGAAGAACGCGTCCGACTGCATCTTCACCGCCGAGAAGGGATCGCGCAGCGGCGTGGTCATGACATGGAAGCCGCGCTTGACGCAGCCCTGGATGGCGCCTTCGGCCAGGGCCGCGATCCAGATCGGCGGATAGGGCCGCTGGACCGGACGCGGCGTGATGGTGATCGGGTCGAACTTGTAATATTTGCTGTTCCAGCCGACCTCTTCCTCGGTCAGCAGTTTGATCAGCAGATTGAGCGCGTCGTCGAAACGCTCGCGGCTCTCCTCGACCGGCACGTTGAAGCGATCGAATTCGTAGCGGAAGGCGCCGCGGCCGACGCCGAGCTGGATGCGGCCATGCGTCAGGCAGTCGGCCTGCGCGATCTCGCCCGCCAGACGGCGGATGTCGTAGAAGGGCAGCACCAGGACCGCCGAGATGATCGGGATCTTCTTCGTGGCGCACGCCACCCGGACCGCCGTCAGCAACGGGCTGGGATGAGTCAGGTAATTGATGAAATGATGCTCGGGGATCGTGAGCGAGATATAGCCGAGATCCTCGGCGAGCTTCGCCTCCTCGATCGTCTCGTCATACATTGTCTGCGCCGGAAAGCTGGTATCCGGCCAATAGCAGGGCAGGTAGAACCCGAAATCCATTGCCAATCGCTCCTGAAATCACCCGGATGCACGCGGCCGAAGCCAACACCTTGCGAGGCGCACCAGGGGAACTTGTCCTGTTTTCTGGGATAGCTTGACGAATTGAACCGCGTCAATTCATATATTGTCCTGCTACAGAAGAGGGGAGTCGCAGAGTGACCGAATGGAAGCCTGACATCGCCAGCCGCCGCGGACGCCGCTATCTCGCCATCGCCGACGCGCTGGCCGACGACATCAAGAATGGCCTGGTGCGGCCGGGCGATCGGCTGCCAACCCATCGCGAATTGGCCTACCAGATGGGACTCTCCGTCAGCACCGTCAGCAAGGCCTATGCCGAGGCCGTCCGCCGGCAGTTGATCCTGAGCGAGGTCGGGCGTGGCACCTTCGTCATGCCGAATGCCTGGACTGATCTGTCGCGCATCGGCGTCGACAGCCGCCAGATCGAGCGGGTCGACATGGCCTTCAACTGCCCGGTCCCGACGCCGATGCTGATCGAGGCCATGTCGGGTGCGCTCAAGATGATCTCGAGCAGCGACCGCATCGACGAGCTGATGCATTACCACCGGCCCTGGATCGGACTGCCGGCGCATCGCGCCGCGGCCGCGAGCTGGATCGAGAAGCGGGGCATGCGGACCTCGCCGGAGAATATTCTCATCACCAACGGCGCCCAGCACGCGCACGCCATCATCCTCGCCTCCCTGCTCGAGCCCAACCAGATCGTGGCGACGGACGAACTGACCGATCCCGGCATCAAGTTCCTGACCGCCAACCGCAGCCTGCAGCTGAAGGGGCTGGCGATGGATCGGGACGGCATGCTCCCGGATGCGCTCGAAGCCGCCTGCCGCACCATGAAGGTGAAGGCCCTCATCACCGTTCCCAACCATCACAGCCCGACGCTGACCATCATGCCGGTGGAACGGCGCAAGGCCATCGCCGAGGTCGCGATCCGCTACGGCGTGACCATCATCGAGGACGACGTCTACGGGCCCTTCATCGAGAACCCGCCCCCGGCCCTGTCGAGCTTCGCGCCGGATCAGAGCTTCTATTTCACCAGCCTCTCGAAATGCATCTCGGCCGGATTGCGCATCGGTTTCCTCGCCGCGCCGCCCGGCCGCGTCGAGGAGCTGATCCCGGGGCTCGGCGCCACCACCTGGATGGTGTCGATGGTGCCGGCCGAGATCGCGACGCTCTGGATCCGAGACGGCAGTGCCGAGCGCCTGGTGGCATGGCAGCGCCAGGAGCTGGCCCGGCGTCAGAAGCTGGCGCGCCAGATCCTGACGGGCTTCGAGTATCGTTCCTTGCCGAGTTCGCTCCATATCTGGCTGCCCCTGCCCGATACCTGGCGCGCCGAAGGCTTCGTCGCGCAGGCGCGTTCGCGCGGCCTGGCGGTGACGCCGGCGGAGGCCTTCGTCGTCGGCCATGTCGCCTCGCCCCAGGCGATCCGCATCAGCCTCGGCGGTGCAACGCCCTCGCGCACCGAGCTGCAGCGCGGGCTCGAGATCGTCGCCGACCTGCTGCGCGAGCGGCCGGCCGCCACCTATCTCGTGCTTTAGTGCCCCCAAGACACGCATGATCCCTTGCGTGAGCCCCGATCGATCTGGAGATGTGAGTTGATCTACGAACTGCGTCAGTATGTCCCCGCTCCCGGCAAGGCCGAGGCCCTCACTCGCCGCTTCCGCGAGAATACGCTTCCCCTCTTCCGCAAGCTGAAATTCAAGGTCGTCGATTTCTGGGAGACGACCGATGGCAAGGGCGAGCTCTGGTATGTGGTGGAGTGGCCGGACGAAGCCACGATGAAGACCGCCTGGGACGATTTCCGGGCCAATCCCGAATGGATCGCCACGAAGAAGGTGACCGAGGCCGATGGTCCGCTGGTTGCCTCGCTCCAGGCCCACACGCTGCGCCGCGCCAGCTATTTCAAACCCTGACCCGCCTGACACCCCGCAAGTCCGCAGGAAATCACGGCTTAAAAACCCCGCATTCCGTGGGGACGGGCCGATTTATTGCACCGAGACAACCCCTTGAGAGTGGATCGCAGCCCATCCGAGCGGCTTCGCTTTTTGCCTCCGATCTCCTAATCTAGGGCCACCGGCTTGCCCCCGTCCCAAGGGCGGCGCGCCGATCGAGAGAGGTTTCAACAAAATGGATCGACGCCATGCGATATGAAACGCCAGGTACTATCGACTCCGCGGTAGCGCTCTTGGCCCAGGAAAAAGGCCGCGCCTATCTTCTGGCCGGCGGGACGGACCTGCTGGTCCGTTTGCGCGGCGGCTATATCGAGCCCGACCTCGTGGTCGACGTGAAGCGCATCGACAGCATGCGCAAGATCACCGCCGAGGGCGGTGGGTTCCGGATCGGCGCCGCGGTGCCGGCCGCCGAACTGGGCGAGCATCCGGGCGTCAAGAAGCTGTGGCCCGGCGTGGTCGAGGCGGTCGAGTTGATCGGCTCGAAGCAGGTCCAGGGCCGCGCCACCATGGTCGGCAATCTCTGCAACGCCTCGCCGGCGGCCGACAGCGTGCCGGCGATGGTCGCGGCCGGGGCGATCGCCTCGATCGTGGGCCCGCAGGGCAAACGCAATGTTCCGGTCGAAGAGATCTCGACCTCCCCCGGCAAGACCACGCTGGCCAAGGGCGAGATCGTGGAATCGATCCTGCTGGCGGCGCGTCCGGCTCATTCGGGCGACGCCTATCTGCGCTTCATCCCCCGCACCGAGATGGACATCGCCGTCGTTGGCGCCGGTGTCAGCATCACGCTCGACGACAAGGGCGTCTGCAAGACAGCGCGCGTTGCGCTGGGTGCCGTGGCGGAGCGTGTGTTGCTGGTCGGGCCGGCCGCCGATGCCCTCATCGGCAGCAAGCTCGACGAAGCGGCCCTGGACAAGCTGGCGGCGGCGGCTTCCGCGGCCTGCCGGCCGATCGACGACAAGCGCGGGACCAAAGAGTTCCGCATCAAGGTTGCCGGCGTGCTCGCGCGCCGGGCGGCCCTTATTGCGCTCGAGCGCGCGAGGAAATCCTGATGAGTCAAGTTCACGTCACCACCAAGATCAACGGCGATACCACCGAATATCTCTGCGAGGCGGACGAGACGCTGCTCGACGTGCTGCGCAACCGCCTGGGCCTGACCGGCGCCAAGGAAGGTTGCGGCACGGGCGATTGCGGCGCCTGCAGCGTCACCCTCGACGGGCGTCTGGTCTGCTCCTGCCTGGTGCTGGGCGCCGAGGTGAATGGCCGCGAGGTCCGCACCATCGAAGGCATGGCCCATGGCGAGACGCTGCATCCGCTGCAGCGCAAGTTCATCGAGCATGCAGCCCTGCAGTGCGGCATCTGCACACCAGGCTTCCTGGTCGCGGCCAAGGCTTTGCTGGAAAAGAACCCGGATCCGACCGAGACCGAAATCCGCTACTGGCTCGCCGGCAATCTCTGCCGGTGCACCGGTTACGACAAAATCGTGCGCGCGGTTCAGGACGCCGCCGCCGAAATGCGAAAGGGTTGAACCATGCCCCTCGATAGCAAGACTGGCGCTCCCGCCTTCAAAGTCGTCGGCACCCGCCCGGACCGTCCGGACGGCATCGACAAGGTCACCGGCCGCGCCCGCTTCGGCGCCGACATGTCGGCCCCCGGCATGCTGGTCGGCCGCATCTTGCGCAGCCCGCATGCCCATGCGCGCATCCGCAAGATCGACACCGCCAAGGCCGAAGCCCTGCCCGGCGTGAAGGCGGTCGTGACCCGCGCCGATTTCAAGGAACAGAATGGCGATCTGGCCGACATCCTCGACAATGTGATGGCCGGCAAGAAGGCGCTCTATGACGGCCATGCCGTCGCGGGCGTCGCCGCCGTCAGCGCCTCCGTCGCCCGGCAGGCGCTGGCACTGATCCATGTCGATTATGAGATCTTGCCGCACGTCACCGATGTGGACGAGGCGATGAAGCCAGGCGCTCCCCTGCTCCATGAGGGCATGATCACAGCCGGCGTCGAGCCGGCGCCGACCAAGCCCTCCAACGTCACCCGCCGTCACGAGTTCGGCCATGGCGATGTCGAGAAGGGCTTCAAGAAGGCCGATATCGTCATCGAGCGTGAGTTCAAGACCGAAGCGACGCATCAGGGCTATATCGAGCCCCATGCCTGCCTCGCGACCCTGAGCGGCGACGGCGTTGGCGACCTCTGGGTCTGCACGCAAGGGCATTTCATGATCAGGGCGGCCTGCGCCGGCCTGCTCGGCCTCGACATCTCGAAGCTGCGCGTCACGGCCTCCGAGATCGGCGGCGGCTTCGGCGGCAAGACCACGGTCTTCATCGAACCGGTAGCGCTCGCGCTCTCACGCAAGGCCAACCGGCCGGTCAAGGTCGTGATGAGCCGCGACGAGGTGTTCCGCGCTTCCGGTCCGACATCGAGCTCCTCCATGCGCGTCAAGGTCGGCGTCACGAAGGATGGCCGCATCACCGCGGCCGATGGCGAGTTCCGCTATCAGGGCGGCGCCTATGCCGGCTCGCCGGTCGAGTTCGGCGCCATGTCGGCCTTCGCCTGCTACGATCTGGAGAATGTGCGCGCCGTCGGCCTCGACGTCGTGACCAACCGCCCGAAGCAGGCGGCCTATCGCGCGCCCGGTGCACCGATCTCGGCCTTCGCGGTCGAGAGCATCATGGACGAGCTGGCCCGCAAGCTGAACATGGACCCGATCGAATTCCGCATCAAGAATGCGGCGAAGCAAGGCACCAAGTCTTCCTATGGTCCGACCTTCGGCAAGATCGGTCTCGGTGCCACGCTCGAGGCGGCCAAGTCGCATCCGCATTGGAAGGCGCCCTTGAAGGCGGGCCAGGGTCGCGGCATGGCCTGCGGCTTCTGGTTCAATTTCGGCGGCCAGACCTGCGTGTCGCTCAACATCAACACCGACGGCACCTGCACGCTGGCGGTGGGCACACCCGATATCGGCGGCTCGCGCGCCTCGATGAGCCTGATGGCCGCCGAGGAGCTGGGCATTGCCTATGACGCGGTGCGGACCATCGTCGCCGACACCTCGTCGCTGGGTTATAACGACGTGACCGATGGCAGCCGCACAACCTTCGCCACCGGCATGGCGACGATCTATGCGGCACGCGATGCGATCAAGAAGCTCTGCGGGCGCGCCGCGCAGATCTGGGGCATCCCGGAAGACGCGGTCACCTGGGAGAACGGCTATGCGAGGCCCTCCGGCGCCAATGCCGGCGGCTTCGAGCCGCTCTCGCTGGCCGACATCGCCAAATCCTCGGGCAACACCGGTGGACCGATCGCGGGTCATACCGAGTTCAACGCCGAGGGTGCGGGTGTCAGCTTCGCCACGCATCTGGTCGACGCCGAGGTCGACAAGGAAACCGGCCGCACCATGATCACGCGCTACACCGTGGTCCAGGATGCCGGCAAGGCGGTCCATCCGAGCTATGTCGAAGGGCAGTTCCAGGGCGGTGCCGTGCAAGGCATCGGCTGGGCGCTCAACGAGGAATATATCTATGGCAAGGATGGCCGGCTGCAGAATGCGGGCTTCCTCGATTACCGCATCCCGGTGGCGTCGGACCTGCCGATGATCGACACCAAGATCGTCGAGGTGCCGAACGAAGGTCATCCCTATGGCGTGCGGGGCGTCGGCGAGACGTCGATCGTGCCGCCGCTGGCGGCCGTCTCCAACGCGGTCTCGGCCGCGGCAGGCGTGCGTCTCACGCATCTGCCGATGTCGCCGCCGCGCATCCTGAAGGCGATCGACGCGTTGGCGGCCAAGGGCCGTTGATGGTCCAGGTCGTGCTTTGGGGGTCGCTCAAGCGGGCGGCCCATGGCAAATCCGAGGTCGAGGTCGAGGCTGCCGATATCCGGCAGCTCCTGGCCCGCCTCGGAGAAGCCTATCCCGACCTCAAGCCGCAGCTCGATCGCGGCGTGTCGATCTCCATCGACGGCCTGATCTATACCAACAACTGGTTTCAGCCGATCCGCCCCACCAGCGAGGTGGTGCTGCTGCCGAAGCTGGCGGGCGGATAAGGGCGAGAACGATCGCCGAAGACCAAAATGCAAAACGGCGCCGTCACGGGCGCCGTTTTCTTTTCACTGGAATCTCGCCGTCAGAAGCTCTGTTCCGAAACCAGCCTCCCGGTCTCGTCGAACCACTGATAGAGCCCGGCGCGCTTGCCGCCGGCATAGTGACCTACCTCTCGCGCCTTGCCGTTGGGCCAGAAGCTCCGATAGTCGCCGTCGAGGCGGCCCTCGAAATAGCTGCTCTCGATATAGAGCCGGCCGTCGTCGAACCAGACCAGACAGCGGCCATGGAGCAGGCCGCGCTGGAACTCCGCCATGCCGATCTGGACGCCCGTGCTCGACCAGATCCGCCGCGTGCCGTGCGGCTTGCCGCCGACCATCTCGGTCTCTTCGACGGTCTGTGCGGCGGCGTCGACGCGGCGGAGGATTTCGACGTTGGGGTTGGAGGTCATGGATGCATCAACCGTTGCACTTCAAACGTGAATCCATCTCCCCGCTTTCGCGGGGATGACAGCTGGGGTGCACTCGTCCCCTCAATAATCCATCCGCCAGTCCAGTCCCACCTGACTACTCGTGGCGCCGACGCTGCTGTAGCCGGTGAGGCCGCGGGTGATGTCGACCTCTACCCGGGCGCTGCTGGTGTCGGCGGTGGTGCCCTGGCTCACACCGACGAAGACGCCGGGTGCGATGTATTTGCCACCGCTTACCGTGGGTCCGGCATCGTCGCCGCTGCTGCTGCCGCCATTGGAGCGATGCGGCGGAGGGGCTGCGGGATTGCTGGACGCGCTGCCGAAGTCGAGCCGGTCGAGCCCGACGCCTTCGCGCAGGCGATCGAGGATGCCAGGGCCGCCATTGGCGAGGTTATTCGCGGCCAGTGCCAGCTGCGCGCCTTGCGCCGGCGTGATCCGGCTGGTCTCTTCGCCGAACAGCACCCGGGACAGGATCTCGTCCTGCGGCAGGGTCGGGCGCGAGCTCAACACCAGATTGGGCGCCGTCGGGCTTCCGGTCAGCGCCACCTGGGCCACGATATCGTTCGCGCTGTATTCGGCCTGCACATCCAGGCGCGGCTCGGTGACCCGGCCGGTCGGGAAGGTGATCACGCCGCGCCGGATGACGAAGCTCTTGCCCAAGAAGTCCATGGTGCCGCGCACCGTCTGCAGGCGCCCTCCCATCACGGGCGCGTTGCTGTCGCCATTGACCTTGATCCGGCCACGCCACTCACTCTCGAGCCCATGACCGCGCAGGAAGGATTGACCCGGGATCGAGACCGTTACGTCGAGGGCCACGCGCAGGCCCGGTTTGGGTTCTGCGGCGCGGCGCCTCGCATCGGCCAGCTTTTGCGCCGTCGCATGCGGGTCGCGGCTGTCGATGACGATGACGTCGAGCGTCTGGACGCTGGGCGGCAGCTTGTCCGGGATGCGGAACTCGCCGCGCGGGACGGTGATATTGGCCGTGAGCAGGGGTGCCGCGACACTGCCGCCAAGAGAGACATCGCCGTTCGCCGTGACTCGCGCCGTGTCGGTGTTGGCCGCGCGCAGGTTCGACAGCGTGGCCTTCAGATCGAGCAGCGGTGCCGGCAAAGCGGCGAGATCGATGGTCCCGCCGGCCGAGAGACTGCCGCCAAGCCCGTCCTTCGCGGAAAATTGGGTCAGCGTCAGATGCGTCTGATCGCCTTCCAAGGTCGCGTTGATGTCCCGGAGCTCGGTGCCATAGGCCTGGTTGAGATAATGCCCGTTGCTCAGGCTCACCTGTCCACCGGCTTCCGGTGCCGCGCGCGTGCCCGCAACGGTCAGGGCGACGGTGTAATGGCCCGTGAGCCGATCCTCGCCCAAGGCCAGAAGCTCGACCAGGCCTTGAAGCTCTCCGTCCCCATCGAGCTTGAGCATCATCGGCTGATGCGCGGGAATCATGTCGGCGGGCGACGCCGCGGCCAGGTCGAGCGGCAGATGTCCCGTGACGGTCAGGAGCTTCGCGCTGGGCATGGAGGCCTGACCGTCGATCGCGACCTGACCCGCGCTCGGAACCAGCGACAGATCGAAATCGAGGGGAGGAATGCTCGAGGCATCGGCATCGGTGATCTTGATGGCGTTGCCGGCGATCGTCACCTTGCCCCCCGGCGCCGCCAGGGAGCCCTCGAGATCGGCATCGACATCGAGCGTGCCGGTCAAGGGCCGCGCCAGGAAATGCCCCGCGACCTCGAGCGGCAGCTTCTGGCCCGTGAGCTTGAGCATGATGCGATTCTTGCCCAGCGTCGCGTCGCCGCCGATGCGGCCACCGGCCAGATCGAGATCGAGGCCGAGGAGACGCGTCTCGACCACGCCCATGGCCAGCGTCACGGGCTGCAGCAGCTTCGCTTCGTCCTGGTCGAGCTTGCCGGAGAAACGCGACAGGGTGATCGACTGGCCGTCCTTGCCTTCCGACCAGTCGCCCGCCAGATCGAGCGTCAGGGGCAGCCGGCGCTCCTGGTCGCCCTCGGCCTTCAGCATCATCTCGCCGCCGGCCTGCCCGTCGAAGCCGATCTCGCTGTCCGACTTCACGTCAGCATCGAGATGCGCCTGATCGAAGCGGAGGTTGCGAGCGCCGATGCCGGTGACCTCCAGCGTGACCGTGCCCGCGGGATCGTTCATGACGTTCCGGCCATGACCTTCGATATTGAGCTGCGAGAGCGACACCGCATCCTCCGAGGCGCCGATCTTGATGTGGTTCCCCGTGACGTTGACGTCCGCGATCTGCCCATCGCGGGGCACCAGCGTGATCACTGTCTCGGCACTTCCCGACAGCGTCATGCCGGCGGCCGACGACCAGGGTTGAAGGTCAGGCAATGACCCGGCGAGCTTGCCGCTCGCGAGATCATGCTCCAGATCGTAATCGACATCGCCGGCCAGCTTCCCGCCGCCTGCCGTCAGCACCAGCTTTCGCAGATTGAGGAAGTTGCCGGGCGGCATGGCGAACCCGGTATCGAGCTTGCCCGGGACGCCCGCGAGATCGAACACCGCCGAGATCCGCCCGGAAAGCTCGTTCAGGTCGTCGACCGAGATCTGGGCCGTCACCTTGCGCACCGGCGCATATTCGATGTCGAGATTGCGGCCTTCCAGCACCGCCTGCATCGAGGGACGCTCGAGGCTGCCGCCGAGGTCGGCGGTCACGGTCGCATCGCCGCGGATCGAGATGCGGATGGCCGGCGTGAGCGGATCCAGCTTCGGCATCCGCATGACGATCCGGCCCGTGACAGCGTCGCTGTCCGGCGCATATTCGGCATTGCCGGTCAGGGAGGCGGCGACCGTGACCACATTGAGATCGGAAAGCGCGAGCTTGCCGTCGGACCGGCGCTCGGCCTTGGCCGCGATCGAGACCGTTCGACCGACGATGGCATCCGCCACCTGGATGCCGATGCTGAGATCCTCGGCGCCGCCCCTGATCGCCGCCGTGACATGGCCCTCGGCATCCGTCGTCACATCGGCGTCGACGGATAGCTTTCCATGCATCCGCGGAAATTTCACCAGATCGCCGAAGGCGGCGAGCTCGGCGACCTCGAGCGACAATGTGCCGGACGCGGCCTCGGGCGAGACCTGTCCCTTCGCGGCAAGATCGAGCCCGGCGCCCTTGGCGCTCAGATGATCGAGCGTGAAGCTCTGCTCACCCGGCGCGGCAAGACCGGCCAGCGACCAGTCGATGGCATTGCCAAGTCCCGCCGGCAGCGTCTGCCCGGCCTGGGTGATGCCCGCCACATGGCCCTGGGCGTCGATCTGCCAGGCGGTCTTCTCATCGTCGAGGGCGCCGTTCGGTTTCAACGCCAGCGAGACGTCGAGGTGGCCGACGCCAAACCCCTGGGCATCGATGCCATCGCCCGTCAGCGTGGCCTGCAACACCGGTTCCGCAGTGGTCCCGTCGATTTTGAGATCCACCTGCCCTCGCCCCGCAAGCGCCGTGCCCAGCAGGGTTTCCGCCACAGCGAGATCGGGCAGCTTCACCTGCGCTCCGCCAGTCACGGCCTGGCTCGCATTGTCGAGCCGGGCCGAGCCGGTGACGTCCAGCGCCGCCGCCGTCACGGTCAGATTGTCGAGCGTGACGACGTCCTCCACCAGCCCCGCATCGGCGGCAAAGGCGATCCGATCGCCCAGGAGCGGCTGCAGCGATTCCGGGGCCAGCCCATGCTGGGTCAGGCTGCCATCGAGACTCAGATGGAGGCCTTCATCCTGCTTCAGGCCCAGGTCGCTCTCGATCGAGAGAATCTCCCCGACATTGCCGGTAAGCTTGCCCTGCCAGGAGGACAGGGGGCCCGTGCCCGCGAGTGCCACCGTCAGCGGCTGCGGGGTTTCGCGACCCAGCAGCCGGGCCATCAGCAGCCCCGTGGGCTCGCTCACATCGAGCTTGAGATTGAGAACCGCGGGCTTGCCCGTGAGCGTCATGGCCAGGCGCGCCTGGCCGGGCGTGTCGTCGGTGCGGGCCAGATCCAGATGAAGATCGGCCTCCTCGCCACCCAGCGCGCCCTGGCCCGAGAAGGTCAGCACCGCCGGCTGTCCCAGCACCGGTTCGGCCAGGGCGACGCGGTCGATCGCGAGATGATCGAGCCTGACGGTCAGCGGCAGTTTCGGCAGCGAGAGATCGATCCCGGTCGAGGGCTTCGGGCTGGACGTCGTCTCGAGCGCTCGCGCGACCGTGACGGTCGACGCCGTG
>NZ_JBOHKS010000248.1:0-51170 GCF_050729195.1 Hypericibacter sp. | reverse complement strand
CCCCCGGGTGATCGAGGCGGTCGCGTCGAGTCTGGGACAGGTCGGGAATCCGTCCTCGGTCCATCGCTTCGGCCGCCTCGCGCGCCGCTCGATCGAGCGCGCGCGCGAAGCGGTGGCGCAGGCCGTCGGCGCGAAGCCGGCGGAGATCCTGTTTGTCAGCGGCGGCAGCGAGGCCAACAACCTGGCGCTGAAGGGCGCGGGCCGTGCCCGCATCCTGGCATCGGCGGTCGAGCATGATTCGGTGCTGGCCGCGGCGTCGGGAATCGAGCGCATTCCGGTCGATCGCGACGGCATCGTCGATCTGACGGCGCTGGACCGGATGTTGAACATCGATCCGACGCCGGCATTACTGTCAGTCATGCTTGCCAATAACGAGACCGGGGTGATCCAGCCGATCGCCGAGGTCGTTCGCGTGGCTCGCGCTCACGGCGCGCTCGTTCATTGCGATGCGGTGCAGGGCCTGGGTCGGATGGCGTTCGATCTCCATGCGCTCGGCGTGGACTTCGCCAGCCTGTCCGCCCACAAGCTCGGCGGCCCGATGGGCGCCGGCGCGCTTTATGTCCGCGACGGCATGGTGTTGCAGGCACAGATTGCCGGCGGCGGTCAGGAGCGCAGCCAGCGCGCGGGCACGCCCAATCTCACCGGCATCGTCGGATTTGGGGTTGTGGCGCAGCAGTCGCGTGACGACTTACAAGCCATGGAACGAATTCGCGATTTGCGTGACAGGCTCGAGACCGGATTGAAGCGGCTGCAGCCCTCGGTGCGGATCTTCGCCGAGGCTGTCGCGCGGCTGCCCAATACGAGCTGCTTCGCGGTGGCGGGCCTCGAGGCCGAGACGCAGGTGATCGCGCTCGACCTTGCCGGCATCGCGGTCAGCGCGGGTGCCGCCTGTTCCTCGGGCCGGGTCCAGTCCTCGCATGTGCTGCGCGCCATGGGGGCCGATCGGACCCTCGCCGGCAGTGCCATCCGCGTGAGCCTGGGCTGGCAGAACGAGGAACGGGATATCGACGAGTTTCTGACGGCCTGGGGCTCGCTCCTGGTGCGTCATGCCAAGGGCCTGCAGACCGAGACTGCGGCTTGAACCTGAACAGATCGACCGGATAGGGATTGCGATGAGCCTCGAATTGAAGACCAACATCCCGGAGAAGAACGGATCGGGTGTCGCCCGCGGCAGCAATGCGCCGAAGATGCCGATCTATCTCGATTACCAGGCGACGACGCCCTGCGATCCGCGCGTGGTCGAAGTCATGCTGCCCTACTTCACGGAGAAATTCGGCAACCCGCATTCGCGCAACCATCAATATGGGTGGGAAGCGGAAGCGGGCGTGGAGAAGGCGCGCGCGCAGGTGGCGGCGATCATCGGCGCCGACGAGCGCGAGGTGATCTTCACCTCCGGCGCCACGGAATCGAACAATCTGGCGATCAAGGGCGTGATGCGCTTCCACAAGGACAAGCGCAACCACATGATCACCACCGTGACCGAGCATAAATGCGTGCTCGACAGTGCCCGCCATATGGAAATGGAAGGCGTCCAGGTCACCTATCTGCCGGTACAGCAGAACGGCCTCGTCGATCTCGAGACGCTCAAGGCCGCGATCACACCGAAGACGGCGCTGGTCTCGATCATGGCGGTCAATAACGAGATCGGCGTGATCCAGCCGCTGGCGGAGATCGGCAAGATCTGCCGTGAACGCCACGTCTATTTCCATACCGATGCCGCGCAGGCCGTCGGCAAGATCCCGCTCGACGTCAACGCGATGAACATCGATCTGCTCAGCATCTCGGGTCACAAGATCTACGGGCCCAAGGGCATCGGCGCGCTTTATGTGCGGCGCAAGCCGCGCATTCGTCTCGAGGCCTTGATCCATGGCGGCGGCCAGGAGCGGGGATTCCGGTCCGGCACGCTGCCGACGCCGCTTTGCGTCGGCCTGGGCGAGGCGGCTGCGATCGCGCAGCGCGAGATGGGTGCGGAGGCCGAGCGGTTGCGCTTCCTGCGCGACAAGCTCCTCGACGGCGTCACCAAGGCGCTGCCCGAGGTGTTCGTCAATGGCGATCTGGAACAGCGCATCCCGGGCAACCTCAACATCTCTTTCGCCTATGTCGAGGGCGAGGGGCTGATGATGGGCATCAAGAATCTGTCGGTTTCTTCCGGCTCTGCCTGCACCTCGGCGTCGCTCGAGCCCTCCTATGTGCTGCGCGCGCTGGGCGTGGAGGAGGAACTGGCCCATACCTCGATCCGCTTCGGGCTGGGCCGTTTCACGACGGAGCAGGAAGTCGACTATGCCGTCGAGCATGTGGTAAGCGCGGTCAAGCGGCTGCGCGAGTTGAGCCCGCTCTGGGAGATGGCGCAGGAAGGCATCGACATCAAATCGATCGAATGGTCCGGTCATTGACGGGCTTGCGCCTTTCGGCGTGACACCCGTGACTGGAAACAAGGAGTGAATGACGATGAGCTATAGCGAAAAGCTGCTCGAGCATTACGAGAACCCGCGCAATGTCGGCGCGCTCGACAAATCCGACCAGAATGTCGGTACCGGTCTGGTGGGTGCGCCCGCCTGCGGCGACGTCATGAAGCTGCAGATCAAGGTCGGCAAGGACGGCATCATCGAGGATGCGAAGTTCAAGACCTTCGGCTGCGGCTCGGCGATCGCTTCGTCCTCGCTCGCGACCGAATGGATCAAGGGCAAGAGCATCAACGAGGCCGAGACCATCCGGAACACCGACATCGCTCAGCATCTGTCGCTGCCGCCGGTGAAGATCCATTGCTCGGTCCTGGCCGAGGATGCGATCAAGGCCGCGATCAAGGATTATCGCGAGAAGAACGGCGTGGCCGCGGCTCCTGAGGCGGCGAAGGCAAAATGAACGATCAGACTCCGATCGAGCGTGCGGTGCCAGACGCGACTGTCGCGCCGGCACCGGCGCCCAAGACCGAACGGCGTGCCGCAAGGCCGCGGCCCAAGGCGCTGACCATGACCGAGCGCGCGGCCGAACGCGTGCGCGCGCTGCTGTCGGCGCGCGGCAAGCCTTCGGTCGGAATCCGTATCGGCATCCGCACCAAGGGCTGCTCGGGCCTCTCCTACACGCTCGAATATGCGGACGAAAAGGGTCCGCTCGACGAGATGGTCGAGGAACATGGCGTGACGCTGCTGATCGATCCGAAGGCGACGATGTTCATCCTCGGGACCGAGATGGATTATGTCGAGGAAAAGCTGCAGTCGGGTTTCGTGTTCAAGAACCCGAACGAAAAAGGCCGGTGCGGCTGCGGCGAATCGTTCCACGTCTGACGGGCCGCAAAGAGTCCAGAACAGGGGCGCGGGGGCCGGCGACGGTGTCCGCGCCCGTTTGATGACAGAGGATGGCGCAGAGCAGATCATGGCCGACCGGACGACAGCCCCTGAAAGCGGCGGCGCGGCGACGGGACCGCTGGCCGCCTGCTGGTCCTGCCAGGGGCCGGTGGCCGCGGCCGCCTTGTTCTGCCATGTCTGTGGCGCGGTCCAGCCGCCGCGCGAGGCCGATGCCTATACCCGCCTCGGCTTCGAACCGCGCTTCGACATCGACATGGGCGAGCTCGACAAGCGCTATCTGGGTTTCCAGCGCAACCTCCATCCCGATCGTTTCGCGCGCAAAGGTCCCCGCGAGCGCGCCATCGCCGAGAACCAGGCGATGAGCCTCAACGAGGCCTATGAGATCCTGAAGGATACCGTGAAGCGCGCGCAGGTGCTGCTCGCGCGCGCCGGCATCGCCTCGCCGGTCGGCGAAAGCCGCACCATCGAAGACCGCGAGCTGCTGATGGAAGCGATGGAAGTGCGCGAGGCGCTGGCGGAAGCCGAGGATCTCGACGCGGTGAAGCGCCTGACCGAGCGCGCGCAGCGCGAGGATGCGGATTGCATCAAGGCGCTGAGCCTGGCTTTTGCCGAACGCGACTGGAACGAAGCGATCCGCGAAACGACGCGGCTCAAATATTGGCGCAAATTCGCCGAGGAGCTGCGCGGGCGGCGCGCGGTGCTCGCGGGAGCCTCCGCCTGATGCTGCTGCAGATCCACGAACCCGGCCAGACGCCGGCGCCCCACGATCAGGATCGCGGTCTCGCGGTCGGCATCGATCTCGGCACCACCAATTCCGTGGTGGCACTCGCGATCGCCGACCGGGCCGAGGTCATTCGTGACGAGGAAGGCGATGGCCTGTTGCCCTCGGTCGTGGCCTATGGCGCCGATGGCTCGGTGCTGGTCGGCGAAAAGGCGCGCGAGCAATTGCTCGATCATCCGGAAGGCGTGGTCAGCTCGATCAAACGGCTGATGGGCCGCTCGGCCGCCGATCTCAAGCAGCTGGGTGGCGCGCTCCCCTACGATCTCGACGAGACCACCGGTATCGGCATGGTGCGGCTCAAGATCCGCGGCCGGCGCCTGACGCCGGTCGAGATCTCGGCCGACATCCTGCGCGCCATCAAGGCGCGCGCCGAGGCGCGGCTGGGGCAGGATGTCGACCGTGCGGTCGTCACCGTGCCCGCCTATTTCGACGATGCGGCGCGCAACGCCACCAAGGATGCGGCGCGGCTGGCCGGTCTCGAGGTGCTGCGGCTGGTCAACGAGCCGACGGCGGCGGCGCTGGCTTACGGCCTCGATCACGAGGCCGAGGGCGTCTATGCGGTCTATGACCTGGGCGGCGGCACCTTCGATATCTCGCTGCTGCGGCTCGAGAAGGGTGTGTTCCAGGTGCTGGCGACCGGGGGCGATGCCGCGTTGGGCGGCGACGATTTCGATCATCTGATCGCCGAGCGTTTCCTCGTCGAGCGCAAGAAGGCCGGCATCGCCGAGACCATCGACAGCTCCGAGGCGAAGAATCTCCTGGTGGCCGCCCGGCGTGCCAAGGAAGCCCTGACCGACGAGGACCAGGCCTCCTGGGAGATCGCGATCGGCGGTAAGACCACGCGCCATGCGCTGACCCGTGCCGAGCTCGAAACACTGATCGTGCCGCTGGTGAAGCGGACCGCTAACCTGGTGCGCGGCGTGCTCGAAGACGCCAAGATCGAGGTCGGCGCGGTGAAGGGCGTCGTGCTGGTGGGCGGCTCGACCCGCGTTCCGGCCGTGCGCCATGCGGTCGCCAGTCTCTTCGGCCGCGAGCCCCTGGCCGATATCGATCCCGACGAGGTGGTGGCGCTGGGTGCGGCCCTGCAGGCGCAGGCCCTGACGCAAGGCGGCGGCGCCCTGCTGCTCGATGTGACGCCGCTCTCGCTCGGCATCGAGACCATGGGCGGCATCGTCGAGAAGGTGATCCCGCGCAACACGCCGATTCCGGTCGGCATGGCGCAGGATTTCACCACCTACCAGGACGGCCAGACGGGCATGCTGATCCATGTGCTCCAGGGCGAGCGCGAGACGGTCGATCAATGCCGCTCGCTGGGCCGTTTCGAGCTCAGGGGTATTCCGCCCATGACGGCGGGGGCGGCGCGCATCCGGGTGACCTATGCGGTCGATGCGGACGGGCTGCTGACCGTGGCGGCCGAGGAGAAGACCACCGGCGTCAAGGCGCATATCGAGGTGAAGCCCTCCTATGGCCTCAGCGAGGACGACATGGCGCGCATGCTGCGCGACAGCCTCGAGAACGCCCGCGAGGATATGGAGCGCCGGCTGCTGATCGAGGCCCGGGTCGAGGCCCAGCGCGTGCTGCTGGCGCTGGACGCGGCGCTCAGGGTCGATGGCGCCCTGGCCCTTCCCGAGGAGCGCCAGACCATGGAAAAGGCCGCCCTGCGGCTGAAAGCCGCCATCGCCGGCGAGGACCGGGATTTGATTAACGGGCTGGTCGAGGAGTTGGAAAAGGCTGGCAAACCCTTCGCCCAGCGCCGGATCGACCGCGCCATCAACAGTGCGCTCGCTGGACACAGGCTTGACGAGATCGAGGCCGATGTGGCACCGGAGCGCGTCCCGCCGGCCTGAGGTTGGGGCGCCCGCCGAGGCGGCCCCTGTTTGCCGGGTGCCAAAGGGCCCTGGTTTTTCGAGATTGGCGACGGAGACTGATTAAATGCCCAAGATGACGTTCATTAAGCCGGATGGCGCGCGCGTGGAAGTCGATGCCCCGATCGGGTTGTCGGTCCTGGAGATCGCGCACCGCAACGATATCGACCTCGAGGGTGCCTGCGAGGGGTCGCTCGCCTGCTCGACCTGCCATGTCGTCGTGGACCCGGAGTGGTTCGACGTGCTGAACGAACCGACCGAGGACGAGGAGGATATGCTCGATCTGGCCTTCGGCCTGACCCATACCTCGCGGCTCGGCTGCCAGATCCGCATGACCGAGGAGCTCGACGGTCTGACCGTGTCGCTGCCGCAGGGCACGCGCAACATGATGGTCGATAAATAACTCAAACCTTCCGCAGCATCGTTTCGCGGCATTCGAGGCCAGGAGGCCGCATCATGGGATTGCGCTGGACCGACGTTCAGGAGATCGCCATCCAATTGGAGGAGGCGCATCCCGACGCCGACGTGATCAATCTGCGCTTCACCGATTTGTGGAAATGGGTGCAGGAGCTCGAGGAGTTCTCGGACGATCCCAAACGGTCGAACGAGAAGATCCTCGAAGCCATCCAGGCGGCCTGGCTCGAGGAACGCCGGTAACCCCGAGCCCATCGGAGCATCTGACATGTCTGCCCCCGCCGCACCTGCGCCTGCGACCCCGGTCCCTCCAATTCCGAGGGGCCGCATCGATGCGCTGCTGACTTCGCCCGCCGCCACGTTACTGGCGCGGCCCTGGTTCGACTGGGTGGCTCTGCACCTGGGGATTCGAATCTATATGCCGCTCTCGCGCGCCTGGGCCGCGGCCCTCGATGCAGAGGGCAGCACCGAGCGCTTCCGTCTGGAGATCGGTTGCGACCTGCCGGAGAAGGCAGTCCCCAAGCGCGCCCTCGCCAAGGTCACGAAGCTCAAAGCTGCGTTCAAGGCTGCGGACGCGGCCTGGCTCGACGGCTTTTTCGGCGCTCGCGATGCCGGTCAGGCGGAACTCGTCCGGGCAAAAGAAACTTGGCTCAAGACAAGTCTTGATTTGATGCGGGCCCGGTCGCTGTTCTGGCCCCTGGTGCTGCGTCATAAGATCCCCGCGGCACGCTTTCATATTCCGAGCCTCGACGAAGTCGAGACGGCCTATGCAGGGTTTCGAGCCGATCCCGACAAGGCCTTCGCCCTGCCATCACCATTGCCAACCGTCGAACGTTCGCGCGTGATCGAGCATAGCTGGTGTCGGGAGTATTGGTTGCGTTTTGCCTCCCCCGGACCGGATCGCGATACCTGCTGGGCTCATGTGGTCGAACCGCTGGCCGCCGAGAACGTCCCGTCACTGATCGAGGGCAATGGGCTCATGGTCGAGCCCGAGTCCTACGGCGCCATGATCAACAGCCAGGCTGGACTGATCGCGCGCGGCATCCGCGTCATCAGCATGGAGGCGCCCTGGCATGTCCGGCGGCGGCCGCAGGGCTGGTATGGCGGCGAGCGCTTCATCGCGACCCAGCCTTTGGGCGCGCTGGAGCTGTTTTCCACCGGCGCTCGGGAAATGGGAATCGTCGCCGGCTGGTGCCGCCAGCAAGGTCGCGGTCGGGTTGCGTTTGGTGGCACCAGCATGGGCGCGCTGACGGCGCAGCTGGCGGCCGCGCGGGCCCGGGCCTGGTCCGAGCGTCACCGGCCCGATGTTCTGTTCCTGGTCACCACGAGCGATAGCGTTTCGGCGCTGGCGGTCGAAAGCAGCATCTCGCGCCAGGTTGGGCTGCCCGCGGCCCTGCAGGCGGCCGGTTGGAGCGAAGCCAATCTGAACGCGTTCGCCGCGCTGACCGATCCTGGCCTGATGGCGCCCTTGCCGCCCACGAACATCATCATGGTGCTGGGGCGGGCCGACAACGTCACCCCTTGCAAGCGTGGCGCCTCGCTCGCGGAGCATTGGAATCTGCCGGGCCGCAATCTCTTCCTCTATAACCGCGGCCATTTCTCCGTGCCGGTCGGCTTGTTCCGCGACCAGGAACCGTTCGACCTTCTGGCAGAGCGACTGCAGCCCAAGACCACGGTCGCCCTGGGCCAGCTTCAGCTGAAGCTCGCCGCTGCACCGCAGCAACAACCCAAGACGCCCTGATCCTTGCGCTATCGAACGATCTTCTCGGCCGAGGGGACAAAGCTCACCTCGGCGCCGGAATCGGCTATGCTTCGCGGGAACCACGTGATGCCCGGTTGCTTGGCGGCCAGGGATGTTTCACCCGGGAGGAGGATACCCGTCAGCCATGGCCGTCGCCGTAACGCCATCGGCGCCGATCTTCGTCGTTGCGGACGATCATCCGATGGTCCGCGACGCGCTGGCCTTGTCCTTGAACGCGGCCTTCCCGGGAGCCCAGATCGAGTTCGCCGGCTCGCTGGGCGAGACCCTCGCGGCGGTCGAACGGCGGCCTGACGCCGATCTCGTCATCCTCGATCTCGACATGCCGGGCATGAACGGCATGTCCGGTCTCGCGCAACTGCGCTCCTCCCATGCGTCCGTGCCGGTGGCCATCGTCTCGGCGGCGCGGAGCCCGGCACTGATGCGCCAGGCGGTCGAAATGGGCGCCGCCGGCTTCATCCCCAAATTCACGCCTTCGCAGGAAATCGCGGACGCCATCCGCGACATCCTCGCGGGCGCGGTGTGGCTTCCGGAAGCGGCCCGCGATCATCAACTGGCGCCGATCGAGGCCGATCTGGCGCTGCGTGCCGCGCAACTGACCCCGCAGCAGCATCGCGTGCTGGCGCTGATGGCGCAGGGCAAGCCCAACAAGGTGATTGCTTTCGAGATGCAGATCACCGAGCCCACGGTCAAATCGCATGTCACGGAGATCCTGCGCCGCCTCGGCGTCCAGTCGCGCACCCAGGCCGTGATCATCGCGCAGAAGCTTGGCATCGAGCCCTCGAGCCCGACGCCGGCGGGGGGCTGAGTCTCCGGTGCGCGTGGCCGCCGAACGCCAGGCCGCCCGAGCCTATTTGGCCGCAATCACACCAGCCGTGACAATCAGGGCCGCACCGCCGAGCAGTCCCAGCGTCGGTGTTGCGAGTCCGGCCGCAATCAGGAACAGCGCGCTCACAAGCGGTGTCGCATAGGCGAGAGTGGCGAGCAGCAGGCGGTTGCCCTTTCGTACGCCGTGATCCCAGGCGAGGTTGCCGAGCCCCAGCGGCGCGATCCCCACCAACGCGGTACCAATCAGCGCTTGAGGCGTCGGCGCGACCCAGTCCTCGAGCAGGAGATGGATCGCGAACGCGATGACGGCCGAAAGCGCAAGCCCCCACGACAATGCGTCGGGAGCGTTTTCGCCTTGCCACAGGCGAAAGACGACGAAGAGTGCCCAGGCAAGTCCACCGCCCGCGGCAAGCCCGGCACCAATCCAGGACAGATCCCCTCCACCGCCCCCGATAACCAGCGCTGCTCCAGCCAACCCGATCACCACGCCGCCGATGTGGCGCCTTCGAAGCACCGCGAGGCCCAGGGCGGCGGCAAGAATCACGACGATCACCGGCCAGAGATACAAGATGAGATTGGCCTCGGCTGCCGGGATATGGCGGAGCGCAATGATGAAGAGCACGTCTGACAAAAGAAGGCCGACCGCGACCATGATGGCGGCGAGCCATCTCGACGCTCGCAGGCCGGTGCCGCACTTTCGGCCGGTGGCAACCGCCGTACCGGAGGCCGGCAGGGCAAAGAGCAGAAGCGCTCCGGTCGCAAAGATGATTGCGAGATACTGGAACAGCGGCATCGATGTGGTGGTAAGGGCCGCCAGCAACGGCCATGTCGCCCAGAGTGGCACTGCCAATGCGCCGACCAGCGTCCAGAGAAGCTTCGATCCCGATGGAGGCCAGGGAATGGCGTCCGGCAGCTTCAGGCGGGCGAAAGTGGTCGCCATGGCGGCATCTCTCCAGCTCAGCGAGGTGCAATGATACGAGATACTGGACGGCCGCGCTTGCGAATGAAAGAGCAGAGGCCTCCTTCCTCTCCCACCTTGCCTTCAGGAGAGGAGAGGGCAGGGTGAGAGGAGGCGGTCCAGCCAAACTCGATGTGGGGGAACGAGCTCCTGGAGAGAAGTCGTGCTTCTCCGGAGATGTGGGGGAACGAGCTCCTGGAGAGAAGTCGTGCTTCTCAGGAGGAGTCCCTCACGCCGTCCGCGTCGGTCTGTAGCGCGTCACGAGCGCACGCAGCTGGGCCGGCTTCACCGGCTTCAACAGCACATCGAGCCCGAGGCTGCGGGCGCGGGAAAGGTTGGCGGCGTCGCGATCGGCGGTGACCAGGGCGGCCGGCAGGCGCGGACCCCAGGCCGACCGCAGCCGCCCGATCTCGGCGAAACCATCGGGCCGGTCGTCGCCCAAATGGAGATCGATCAGCACCAGGTCCGGGATGCGGCCATTGACCCTGGCGATCGCCTGGTCGGCGTCCTCGACGGCCATGACCTCGCAGCCCCAGCTCGCCAGCAGCACGGTCATGGCATCGCGCACCGCTGCCTCGTCGTCGATGCAGACGACCATCGCGGCACGGCTCGTGGCCGGCGGCGGTGCCACGCGATCGGGCGCGCGATCGGGAACCGCGCGCGACGTCACGGCCGCCAGCGGCATCTCGATCGAGAAGGTGGAACCCCGGCCCGGTTCGGAGGCGAGCCGCAAGGGATGCCCCAGCATGCGGGCGATGCGGTCGACGATGGCGAGACCCAACCCGAGGCCTCGTTCGCCTTTCCCTTCGCGGCGGCCCAGCCGGACAAATTCCTTGAACACCTCGGTCTGGCTCGCCTTCGGAATGCCGGGGCCATTGTCATGCACCTCGAACCGCAACGTCCCGCCATGGCGCCGGCAGCCGATCAGCACACGAGCCGAACGTCCCGGCACCTGGCCGTATCGGATCGCGTTGGAGAGGAAGTTCTGCAGGACGCGGCGTAGCAAGGTCGGATCGGTCTCGACCACGGCGTTGGACTCGACGAGACGCAGCTCGACCTGATTCTGGGCTGCGATCAGCATGAAGGATTCGACCAGGGACTGCAGCAGCGGACCGACCGGGACCGGCTTGCGCTCGGGCCGCACCGTGCCGGTATCGAGCTTGGCAATGTCGAGCAGGGCGTTGAGCAGATCGTCGACGGCGCTCAGCCCCAGCTCGATCTTCGACACCAGCTCGTCGTCCGGATGGCGCTCGCCGAGGGCGGCCAGGAAAAGCCGGGTCGCATGCAGCGGCTGCAGGAGATCGTGGCTGGCCGCGGCGATGAATCGCGTCTTGTCGATGTTGGCTTCCTCGGCGCGCGTGCGGGCAGTTTCGAGCTCCGACGTGCGTTCGGCGACCCGGCGCTCGAGCGACTCGTTGGCGAGGCGCATCGCCGCTTCGGCACGCCGGCGATCGCTGATATCGACATAGAGCAGGAAAAAGCCCAGCACCTCGCCGCGCTCGTCGCGGTGGGGGATGTAAGTGCCGCGCGCAACCTCGATCTTGGCGTCGTTGATCGGGAAATCGATCTCGAAGCTCTGCGGCTGCCCCGCGAGGGCCGCGTCGATATGGGGCTTGAGGCGCGCATAGCGCTCGGGTTCCAGCGCCTCGGCGACCCGGCGGCCTTCGGAAGCCCGCGACGCCAGCTGGAGAGCCGCCTGATAGGGCCGATTGGCGAAACGATAGCGCTCCTCGCGATCCACATAGGCGATCAGCACCGGCACATTGTCGGTGATGATGCGGATGCGCCGCTCGCTGTCGCGCAAGGCCTCGGCCGCGCTCACCCGGTCGGTCACGTCGTTGGCGGTGATGACGATGCCGCGATCGGACAGGGGATCGACGCGAAGCTCCGTCACGGTGCCGCTGGCCAGGCGGATTTCCTGGAACGCGGCCCTAGTGCGGAGTGCCAGCGATCCCAGGGTCGGCACGGCATGAGCCAGATCGAACAGCGTCGCTCCGGTCCGCAGCTGTTCCGGATCGAGGCCGGTCAAGCTCGCGAAGCGTTCGTTCCAGACCTCGAGCCGTCCCCCATCGTCGAACACGGCGATGCCGAGGCCCATATGATCGAGCGTGCGGCGCAGCAGATCGGCGTTGTAGCGGATGGCGGCGGTCGCCTCGTCGAGCATTTCCCGGAACGTACCGGGCAGCCAGAGACCGCGGCGACGGGCGGCCGTTACCACCACGCGGGCCGAGGCCGACCCGATCGTTCCCGACAACAACCGCTCGGTGAATTCGAGCGCCGCGGCGCCTGAAAGCTTCTGGCCGGCGAAAGCCTGGCTCGCACGCTCCGCGCCGATGAAGCGGGCCGCGAGTTCGCGCAGCTGGTCGAGTTCGGTGGCGGCGGGCTCTTCCGCGGGCTCGTTATGCTCGACCTCGGCGCCGGAGACGAAGGCATCGGCCTGGGAGAGGTCGCGCGCCGAGGCCTTCGCCAGCAGCGAACCGATCACGGTCAAGCCAAGATTGATGAGGAACCCGACCACGAAGCCGCGGGTCAGGGGATCGAACCAGGCCAGCGGCCCCACGGGCGGCAGAGCGATGGCCGCGGCCGGATCGATGGTCGGCCAAAGCACGGCCCAGAACCAGATGGCGAAGCCGGCGGCCAGCCCGGCGATCACGCCATGGCGATGGGTGCGTCGCCAATAGAGACCGAGGATCAGGCCCGGCGCGAAATTCGATACGGCGCAGAACGAGACCATGCCGATCGTCGCCAGGGGCAGGATGCCGGTGATGACCCGGTAATAGGCAAAGGCCGCGAGCAGGATGACGACGACCGCGATCCGGCGCACCAGCAGGGCCAGCTGGCCGATATTGCCCTCGTTCGGTTGGCGGCTGCGCAGCAGCAGCGGCATCACCAGCTCGTTGCCGATCATGCCCGAGAGCGCCATGCAGGCGATCGCGACCATGCTGGTCGCGGCCGAGAGTCCGCCGATGAAGACCAGCGCCACCAGCCAGTCGGCGCCGGACTGCAGGGGCAGCATCAGGACGAACAGGTCGGGAGCGACGTCGGCGCCCAGCCGATGCAGGCCGGCAAGCGCGATCGGAATCACGAAGACATTGATCAGCAGCAGATAGAGCGGAAACAGGATGCGCGCCGTCGGCAGGCTGCGCGGATGATGATGCTCGACCACCGCCACATGGAACTGGCGCGGCAAACAGAGAAAAGCCATGGCGGAGAGCGCGGTGAGGGCGATCCAGCTCGCGGTGGGCGCCAGGTTCGTGGGATTCGAGGGGAGGGAGGCGGCATTGAATTGCGCCATGAGATCGCCCGGGCCGTCATAGAGCTGCCACACCACGAAGATGCCGGCCGCCAGCAGCGCACAGAGCTTGACCAGCGACTCGATGGCGATCGCCATCATCATGCCGCGATGCTGCTCGCTGGCTTGGACATGCCGCACGCCGAAGAGGATGGTGAAGGCTGCCATCAGCAGCGAGACGATCAGGGCCGTGTCCTGCCAGAGCGGTGTGGCGGCTTTGGCCGCGGCGGCGCCGGTTTCGCCCGAGAGCGCGGCGAAGGTGAAGGAGACCGCCTGAAGCTGCAGCGCGATATAGGGCATCGCGCCCATCACCGCGATCAGCGTGGCCATCACCGAGACCGCGCGGCTGCGGCCGTAGCGGGCGCCCAGGAAATCGGCGATCGAGGTTACGTTCTGGCGCTTGGCGACACGCACGATCTTGGCCATGAGCGGCTGGGCGAACAGGATCACCAGGGTCGGGCCGACATAAATGAGCGCGAAATCCAGGCCGTTGTTCACGGCGCGTCCGACCGAACCGTAGAAGGTCCAGGAGGTGCAGTAGATCGCCAGCGACAGGGCATAGACGATGGGGGCGAGCCGGCTCGAGGCCCAGGACCGCGCATGACGCTCGCCGAAATGCGCGATCACGAAAAGCAGGCCGAGATAGGCCAGCGACAGGCCGAGAATGGGCGTTCCGTGCGACATCGTCATGGCAGGCTAGGCCCTCGATCCCCGGTCAGGAAGCCAGTCCCGTCTCCGACCAAAGTATAGGGTCATTTTCCGGGCCTGGGGCGCTAACAGGAAAGCGGCCGAAAAGCAGAGTCGGGAAGAGCCGCGCCCGCTAAGGAGCGTCCGGCGTTCCCTCAAGAAACGGGTTCGTGGCCCGACCAGGGAAGGAAAATCATGAGCGCTCAACAAGGCACCGCCGGCAAGCTCGGCGCGGAACGCGGCATAACGGACAAGCGGTTGGTGGTTTTCGCCTCCTCGCTCGGCACCGTGTTCGAGTGGTATGACTTTTACTTGTACGGCTCGCTGGCCGCGATCATCGCCAAGCAGTTCTTCTCCGCGGTCAACCCGACGGCGGGCTTCATTTTCGCGCTGCTGGCCTTCGCCGCCGGCTTCTTCGTGCGTCCGTTCGGCGCGCTGGTATTCGGCCGGCTGGGCGATCTGGTGGGCCGCAAATACACCTTCCTGATCACCATCGTGATCATGGGCTTCTCGACCTTCATCGTGGGTTTGTTGCCGAGCTACGCCTCGATCGGCATCCTGGCGCCGGTGATCCTGGTCGTGCTGCGCATGCTGCAGGGGCTGGCGCTCGGCGGCGAGTATGGCGGTGCTGCCACCTATGTGGCCGAGCATGCGGCCCCGAACCGGCGCGGCTTCATGACGAGCTGGATCCAGACCACGGCGACTCTGGGCCTGTTCCTCTCGTTGATCGTCATTCTCGGTGTGCGCACCTGGATGGGCGAGGAGGCCTTCGCCGATTGGGGCTGGCGCATTCCGTTCCTGGTCTCGATCGTCCTGCTGGGCGTTTCTGTCTGGATTCGACTCAAACTCAACGAGACGCCGCTGTTCCAGCAGATGAAGGCCGAGGGCAAGGGTTCGAAGGCGCCGCTCACCGAATCCTTCGCGCGCTGGGGCAACTTCAAGATCGTGCTTCTGGCCCTGATCGGTCTCACCATGGGCCAGGCCGTCGTCTGGTATACGGGCCAGTTCTACGCGCTCTTCTTCCTGACCCAGACACTCAAGGTGGATGGCCCCACGGCCAATATCCTGATCGCGGTGGCCCTCCTCATCGGCACGCCCTTCTTCATCTTCTTCGGCTGGCTCTCCGACAAGATCGGCCGCAAATTGATCATTCTCGGCGGCTGCCTCCTCGCGGTAATCACTTATTTCCCGGTGTTCCACGGGATCGCCTATTTCGCCAACCCGGCACTCTATGCCGCACAGGCCAGCGCGCCGGTGACGGTAATCGCCGATCCGGATGCCTGCTCGTTCCAGTTCAATCCGGTGGGCACGGCGAAGTTCCTCAGCTCCTGCGATATTGCGAAGGGTTTCCTTGCCAGGAACTCGGTCAATTACGAAAACGAGGCAGCCCCCGCGGGTACCGTGGCGCAGATCAAGGTCGGCGATACCGTGATCGACAGCTTCGAGGGCAAAGGCCTGGCTCCCGAAGACTTAAAGGCCAAGAACGAAGCCTTTACGAAGGCCCTCGGCGAAGCGATCAAGGCAGCGGGATATCCGGCCAAGGCTGATCCCACGCAGATCAACTATTTCATGGTCGCGCTGCTGCTATTCTATCTCGTGATCCTGGTGACGATGGTATATGGCCCGATTGCGGCCATGTTGGTCGAGTTGTTCCCGACCCGCATCCGCTACACCTCGATGTCGCTGCCTTATCACATCGGCAATGGCTGGTTCGGCGGTTTCCTGCCGTTCCTGGCCTTCGCCATGGTCGCCGCCAAGGGCGACATCTATTACGGCCTCTGGTACCCGATCGTGGTGGCGGCGATCACCTTCGTCATCGGGATGATCTTCATCCGCGAGACCAAGGATCATCGGATCGACGTGCTCTAAGCACGGCTTCCATCGAAAGCGACGACGGTACTCCCGTCGTCCGGGGCCTTCTCCTTCGGGGGAAGGCCCCTTTTTTCTGGGCGATGGCACCGGTCGGGACGCCAAAACCGGCGGTTTTGCGGGGGAATCCGGCCCCTCCGGCTGCGGCCATCGGCTCCTGACAAGCGCCGCCGGGCCCCTTATATTCCGGGCCATGCCGAAGGGACCCACCCTCGATGATCTGACCGCGCCGCTGCGCCTGGAAGGTGTCGCGCCGGGCGCGCGCGTGGTCGCGGCCATGTCGGGCGGCGTCGACAGCTCGGTCGCGGCGGCGCTCCTCGCCCATGCCGGCTATGAGGTGGTAGGCATCACGCTCCAGCTCTACGACCATGGCGCCGCGATCAGCCGCAAGGGTGCCTGCTGCGCCGGCCAGGACATCTATGACGCCAAGCGCGTCGCCGATCAGCTTTCCATCGATCATTACGTCCTCGATTACGAGGCGCGGTTCCGCGCGGCCGTGATCGAGGATTTCGCCGACAGCTATCTCGCCGGCGAGACGCCGATCCCCTGCGTGCGCTGCAACGAGCGCGTCAAGTTCGGCGATCTCCTGGGCACGGCGCGCGAACTGGGTGCTTCGGCGCTGGCCACCGGCCATTATGTGCGCCGTCTCGAGGGCACCGGTGGCGCCGAGCTTCATCGCGCGGTCGATCCGAGCCGCGACCAGAGCTATTTCCTGTTCGCGACCACGGGTGCGCAGCTCGATTATCTGCGCTTTCCTCTCGGTCATCTGGAGAAGCGCGAGACTCGCGCCATCGCGGAGCGCCTGGGCCTCGGCGTCGCCGCCAAGCCCGACAGCCAGGATATCTGCTTCGTGCCCTCGGGCCGCTATGCCGAGGTGGTCGAGAAGCTGCGGCCGGGTGCGGCCGAGCCTGGCGACATCGTGCATGTCGATGGGCGCCTGCTGGGCCGTCATGAAGGGTTGCTGCATTTCACCGTGGGTCAGCGCCGCGGCATCGGCATCTCCGAGAGTCAGGTCGATGGCGAGCCGCTCTATGTGGTGCGCCTGGATCCCGTGCGTCGGCGCCTCGTGGTCGGCCCCAAGTCGGCGCTCGGCATCGCCGCCGTTCGCCTGGGCAATGTGAATTGGCTGGCCCACCAGCCGTCCGGGGACGAGGGCGAGGCGGTCGAGGTCAAGCTGCGCTCGGCTGCTGCGCCCGTGCCCGCCCGACTCTGGCTCGACGGCCGGGGCGGAGCGCGAGTCGAGCTGGCCGAACCGCAATTGGGAGTGGCGCCGGGCCAGGCTTGCGTGTTCTATCGCGGGAGCCGGGTGCTGGGTGGCGGTTGGATCCGGCGCGACGAAGCCAAAACGGAGGCGGCAGCATGAGCGAGATCGAGGACCTGACCCAGATCCTGAACGAGAAGGTCAAGTTCCTGCCGCCTTTGGGCTACAAGCTCAAGATCGAGCTCGACGAGGGCGGTCTCGTGATCTGGGACGGCACCGGCAGCGCCCCCGTCATCACCAATGAGGATGGCAGCGCCGACACGACACTGCGAATGACCTCCAACAATGCCAAGGCCCTGATGGAGGGCCGCCTCGATCCCACGCTCGCCTATATGACCGGCAAGCTGAAGGTCGAGGGCAAGCTCGGCGTCGCCATGAAACTGGCCGCGATGCTGGGGGATTGAGCGGGCGCTGAAAAAGAGCCCCGTTTCGGCCCGGCCGGTGGGCCAAAATCTAGCGCAAATCCAATTATTTAGGTCTGAACTCCAGGCCGGTTGACAGGGGTTCGGCCTTCGCCATATACCCTTGCGTCCCGCGGCCGGCCGCTCTGAGCGCCGGCCGATCTTGTTCCGGGCAGATTTTCACGACGGGGCGGCGTAGCTCAGTCGGTAGAGCAGGGGAATCATAATCCCTGTGTCGGGGGTTCGAATCCCTCCGCCGCCACCATCGTGAACACCACTCCTAAATCCCACACAGCGAACAGCGCCGTCCGGCGGGGGCATTCGCACGCGAATGTCACAATGAGCCGGATTTAATGGCTCGATCATCGATCCCATCTCGTTGGCACCTTGATGGCGGGCCATCGCGGGTGGCGCCGGGGGCTCGGTCGCGCCTAAAGTTCGGCCCTGACGAGGCCGGTCCAGACCATCCGCCGCCAGCGACCGCTTTTCCCAGGGAGTGACATCGATGCAGATTGGCGTGATCGGTTTGGGTCGCATGGGCGGCAATATCTGCCGGCGCCTGATGAAGGCGGGCCATGGTTGCGTGGTGTTCGATGCGGACGCCAAGCCGCGCGAGGCGCTGGCGAAGGAGGGTGCCATTGCTGCGGCCTCGCTCGAGGCCATGGTCAAGGCGTTCACCGGCAAGCCTCGCGCAGTCTGGGTAATGCTTCCCGCCGGCCGCATCACCGAGGAGACGGTCGCGCATCTCGGCACCCTGCTGCAGCCCGACGACATCGTCATCGATGGCGGCAATTCCTTCTATAAGGACGACATCCGCCGTGCGAAGGAGCTGGCGCAGAAACGAATCCGCTATGTCGATTGCGGGACCTCGGGCGGCATCTGGGGCATCGAGCGCGGCTATTGCATGATGATTGGCGGCGACAAGGCGGTCGTGGATCATCTCGATCCGATCTTCGCGGCTTTGGCGCCGGGCCGCGGCGACATCCCACGCACGCGCGGCCGCACCAATGGCGATGCGCGCGCCGAGCAGGGCTATATCCATGCCGGCCCGCCCGGCGCCGGCCATTTCGTCAAGATGATCCATAACGGCATCGAGTATGGATTGATGCAGGCCTATGCCGAGGGCTTCGATATCCTGCGCAACAAGGATTCCGAGGATCTGCCCGAAGAGGAACGCTTCGAGCTGAACGTCGCCGACATCGCCGAGGTGTGGCGGCGCGGCAGCGTCATCTCCTCCTGGCTGCTCGACCTGGGCGCCGCGGCGCTGGCCAAGGATCCGCAGTTGAAGGGCTTCTCCGGCTTCGTCCAGGATTCCGGCGAGGGCCGCTGGACCATCGAGGCCGCGATCGAGGAAGCTGTCCCGGCGGAGGTCTTGTCCTCCGCGCTCTTCGCCCGCTTCCGCTCGCGCCAGGGCCATACCTTCGCGGAGAAGGTCCTCTCGGCGATGCGGCTGGGCTTCGGCGGCCATGTCGAAGGCCAAGGGCCTGCCGATCCCGATGCCGGGTCGGGCATGCCCTCGAAGGACGCGGCGAAATAGCCATGCCCGACAGCCAACCGATCCGCGTCTCCTCGGCGACACGCGTCCGCGAGAGACAATCGTCAGGCCGCTTGCCGAAGCTGGCCGATCCTTGTGCCATGGTGATCTTCGGCGCCACCGGCGACCTCACCAACCGGCTGGTGATGCCGGCCCTCTATAATCTCGCGCGGACCCAGGTGCTGCCGGAGAACTTCGCCCTGATCGGCGTGGCGCGGGCGGAGGGCACGGCCGAAAGCTGGCGCGATCATCTCTATGGCCTGTTGAAGAGCTATGTCGGCAATGCCGCGCGCGAGTTTCATCTCGACCAGATCGACGAGGCGGCCTGGAAGCGGCTCGCGGACAGGATGTTCTATGTCCAGGGCGACCTGACTCAGCCCGAGCTCTATGAGAAGCTTCGCGGCGTTCTCGCCGAGGCCGAGAAAAGCTGCGGCACGCGCGGCAACGCGATCTTCTATCTCGCCACGGCCGACCGGCTGTTCGGCACCGTGGTGGAACAGCTGGGGCAGGCGAAGCTGACCGACCAGAGCGAGGGCCGATTCTGGCGCCGCGTGGTGATCGAGAAGCCGTTCGGCCACAGCCTCGATTCCGCGCGCGAGCTCAATGCCCGCATCCTGCGCAGCCTGCAGGAGAACCAGATCTTCCGGATCGACCATTTTCTGGGCAAGGACACGGTCCAGAGCATCATGGCGTTCCGCTTCGCCAACGGCCTGTTCGAGCCGATCTGGAATCGCGACCGCATCGACCATGTGCAGATCACCGCGGCCGAGACGGTCGGCGTCGAGAAGCGCGGCGAATTTTATGAAGCCACGGGCGCGCTGCGCGACATGGTGCCGAACCATGTCTTCGCGCTCTTGTCGATGGTCGCCATGGAACCGCCCGTGGGATTCGACGAAACCTCGATCCGCAGCAAGAAGGCGGAGGTGTTCTCGGCCATGCCGGCGGTCAAGCCGGAGCGGGCGGTGAGGGGTCAGTATCTGGCGGGGACGGTCCGCGGCAAGGCGGTCAAGGCCTATCGGGACGAACCCGAAGTGGCGCCGGATTCGAAGGTCGAGACCTATGTCGCGATGGAGCTCACCATCGACAATTGGCGTTGGGCCGGCGTCCCTTTCTATATCCGGACCGGCAAGCATCTCTCCCACCGCAACACCGAGATCGCGATCCGCTTCAAGCCGGCGCCCTATGCGGCGTTCCAGGGCACGCCCGTGGACAGCCTGCCGCCCAACTGGCTGGTGCTGCGCATCGCACCCGACGAGGGCATCTCCCTGCAGTTCGAGGTCAAGCGCCGCGGGCCGGTCATGGATCTCGCCGCGGTGAAGATGGACTTCCACTACAATGACTGGTTTCCGAAGGAGGCCAATGTCGGCTACGAGACGCTGATCTATGACGTCATGATCGGCGATCCCACGCTCTTCATGCGCGCCGACATGGTGGAGCAGGCCTGGCGGGTGGTGCAGCCGGTGCTCGATGCCTGGGCCGCCGATCCGTCCGATGTGCCCAGTTACGAATCCGGCGGCGTCGGACCGGCGGCGGCCGACGACTTGCTGGAGGGCGATCGTGTCTGGCGGCCGGTGGCGCCGCCCTCGGAGCGCCAGACTTGAAGGCACCCGGCAACATCCGTCTCTTTCTCTCCGACGTGGACGGCACGCTGGTCACGCATGAGAAGCAACTGACCGAGGCGACGAAGGCGGCCGCCCGCGAGCTGCGCGACGCCGGCATCCTCCTCGCCATCACCAGCGGCCGGGCGCCGCAGGGCATGCGCATGCTGATCGAGCCGCTCGGTCTCGAGCAGGCCATCGCGGGCTTCAATGGCGGGCTCCTGGTCAATCCCGATCTCTCCGTCATCGAACGCCACCGGCTCGATCCGGCGATCGCGCGGCGGGCGCTGGCCTTGATCCTCGAGCAGGGCCTCGATGCCTGGGTCTATACCGAAGCGGATTGGCTGGTCCGCGATCCGAAAGCGCCGCATGTGGCCAATGACCGGATGGCGGTTCAGTTCGAGCCAAGGGTGGTTTCGTCCTTCACGGAGGCCGACCTGGCGCAGGCGATCAAGGTCGTCGGTGTCTCCGACGATTTCGCCCGGGTCGCTGCTTGCGAGGCGATGATGCAGCGCGAGCTGGGCGATCGGGCCAGCGCCACGCGCTCGCAGGCCTATTATCTCGACGTGACGCATCCGCAGGCCAACAAGGGCGCGGTCGTCACGACCATGTCCCGGCGGCTGAACATTCCGCCCGAGCAGATTGCCACCATCGGGGACATGCCGAACGATGTCCTCATGTTCCGCCGCAGCGGCTTTTCGATCGCGATGGGCAATGCCAGCGACACGGTGAAGGCGCAGGCGAAGGCCGTGACCGACAGCAGCGAGAATGACGGTTTTGCCAAGGCGGTCCGCAACTTCCTTCTGATCCCGGCCAAGACATGAACGAGGCTAGCAGCGATTTTCCGATGTCCGATGCCCGCGCCATCGCCAGGCCGGTGATCGTCGTCGTCATGGGCGTTTCGGGATCCGGCAAGACGACGGTGGCGGCGATGCTGGCGGCGGCCCTCGGCTGCTCCTTCCAGGAAGGCGACGATCTCCACCCTTCCGAGAATGTCGAGAAGATGGCCCATGGCAAGCCCCTGACCGATGCGGACCGGCTGCCCTGGCTGCAGAGGATCGCAAACGAGATAGATGGCTGGTGCGGGCGAGGGGAGTCCGGTGTGCTGACCTGTTCGGCCCTGAAGCGATCCTATCGCGCCATCATCATCGGCGAACGGTCCGGCGTCACGCTGGTCTATCTGAAAGGGGCCTATGATCTGATCCGCCGGCGCATGGCCGCGCGCCATGAGCATTTCATGCCGCTCTCCCTGCTCGACAGCCAGTTTGCGACATTGGAGGAGCCTGTGCCCGACGAGCATCCGATCACGGGCGATGTCGGCGGTCCGCCCGCCGAGATCGTCGGCAGCATCCTGCGCCGGATCGCCGAGCGGCAAGGGCCGAAGAAGAACTCGTCATGACGGCGATCTCAGACACCAGGCTGGAAGTGCTCCCCGATCCCGACGCGCTGGCTCGACGGGCGGCGGCTTGGCTGCTCGCGGCGGCAATGGGAAAACCGGGCGATTTCGCGATCGCCCTTTCCGGCGGCTCGACGCCCCGGCGCCTCTATGAACATCTGGCGGGTGAGTCCTTTCGCGACAGCTTTCCCTGGTCCCGGACGCATTGGTTCTGGGGCGACGAGCGTTTCGTGCCGCCCGACGATGCGAAGAGCAATTACCGCATGGTGCGCGACGCGCTGCTCTCGCGGGCGCCGGTCCCCACCGACAATATCCACCCGGTGCCGACGGCAGTGGCCAGCCCGGAAGCGGCAGCCTCCGCCTATGAGCGCGAGCTCAAATCCTTCTATGGGGCCGACCGTCTCGATCCGGCGCGGCCGCTCTTCGACGTGACGCTGCTGGGGTTGGGGTCGGATGGGCATTTGGCCTCACTGTTTCCCGGCACCGCGGCGCTGACGGTGCGCGATCGTTGGGCCGCCGCCGTGGTCAGCGCCCAGCCCGAGGCGCGGATCACGCTGACCTATCCGGCCTTGGAGAGCAGCCGCCAGGTGGCGTTCCTGATCTCGGGCGGCGAGAAGCGCGAAATCTTTGCGCGGCTGCGTCGCGGCGACGAGACCCTGCCGGCGGCCCGTCTCCGACCGGTCGGGTCGCTCTGGTTCTTTGCCGACGCGGCGGCCGCAGCTGCGCCATGACGATGTCTTCGCAAGACGCCGCGAAGCGCGCCGCCGCGCTGCAAGCGGTGAAGGCGATCGAGGACGGCATGGTGGTCGGTCTCGGCAGCGGTTCCACCGCCGCTCTCGCAGTCGGGGCCCTGGCGGCACGCGTCGCGCAAGGCCTGCGGGTCACCGGCATTCCGACTTCCGAGGCCACGGCCGCCTTGGCGCGACGGCTCGGCATCGCTTTGACGAGCTTCGCCGAGCAGACCCGCGTCGACATCACCATCGACGGGGCCGACCAGGTCGAGCGCGGCAGCCTCGCGCTCATCAAGGGGAGGGGTGGGGCCTTGCTGCGCGAGAAGATCGTGGCCTTTGCCAGCGACCGGATGATCGTCATCGTCGACGAGACCAAGCTGGTGGATCGCCTCGGCGGTACGACCCCGCTGCCGGTGGAGATCGTCGCCTTCGGCTGGCAGACCGTCATCGCGCGCCTGGCGGCGCTGGGCTGTTCACCGACGCTGCGCCTCGAGGGCGATAAGCCCTTCGTCACGGATGGCGGCAATCTGATCGTCGATTGCGCGATGACTGCGATTCCAGATCCGGCGGCGCTGGAAGCCCGGCTCGCGACGGTTGTCGGCGTGATCGAGAGCGGCCTTTTCATCGGGCTCGCCTCCGAGGTCCTGGTTGGTCGGCCAACGGGCGTCGAAACGCTCCGGCGCTGAGAAGCGCAGGCAGACACTCCTCGGCGGCGCGCTGGGGCTGATGGCCGCGATGCTCGTCGCCCCCCTGCTTTCCCGTGTCGGCCGCTTATCCGGTGGTCGCCGCTCGAACCCCTGAGCGGCCCTCGTCTTCCATCTCCGCACTTGCTTTGCAGGATGACTGTCGGACAAATTCTACCTGCAGATGAGGCGGTGCCCCGAGTCGGGGCTCGCCGCTTGGATCGATGCGAGCTGCGCATGAGGGTTCGATAGCCTTCGTGCGCTCCTTGGAGCGAGCGTTTCATGTTGTGCAGATTTGACATTCCTCTGGTCGAGGTCAGGGCCGGGGTGGTTCACCAGCTCGATGCCTATTGGCGATCGAAGCGAGGCGACAAGGATATTCCCAGCTGGAGCGACATCGATCCCGGCGAGATGAAGCGGATGCTGCCTTGTCTTTTTGTCGTGGAGATTCACCGCAATCCTTTCCGCCTCTATTACCGGCTCGTCGGCACGAAGGCGGTCCTGTTCCGAGGGGACCTGACGGGCCGCTTCCTCGATGAGATCCAGGAATGCACCGTGAAGGCCAAGGAGGACCTGGCCGAGTTCTATCGGCTGGCCGCCGAGGAGCGCCGGCCCGTCTATTGCGAGGACGAAGTCACGATGGGGAACAGCAAACGATCGTTCTTCGGCGGGATATTCCCGCTGGCGCCGGCGGGGCAGCCGGTCGATCGTTGCCTGGCCATCGAGGATTTCGGCCTGGCCAAGCCAAAGGAAGTCGCGGCCCACAGCCAAGGCACTCACCATTGGTGGGTGCAACGCAACCGGTAAGGCCCCTGATCGCGTTGCTCCCGTGATCGCCTAAGGCGTCTCGGCTTCGACCGCGTCGGCCAGTGCCGCCAGAGTGGCGAAGTGGTAATCGGGCTTGGTCAGCTCCGGCACTTCCTG
This sequence comes from Hypericibacter sp., assembly GCF_050729195.1. Lineage (NCBI taxonomy): Bacteria > Pseudomonadati > Pseudomonadota > Alphaproteobacteria > Rhodospirillales > Dongiaceae > Hypericibacter > Hypericibacter sp. Next base: position 26,884 of record NZ_JBOHKS010000248.1, on the reverse strand, counting down.
GGTGCCGCCGAACCCCTTCAGGCCGCGGCGGCGTTCGATCCAGCACACGGTGTAGCCCAGCCGCCGCGCAACGCCGATATCGTGATACTGACTCTGGGCGACATGGAGATTGTCCTCGAGCCTGTAGCCCGCGGCGCTCAACCGGCCACGCGCGAAGGCGAAGAACTGCGGATCGGGTTTCTCGGCGCGGGCGTCGTCGACGGTGACCGTGTCATGGAACGGCCCCTCCAGGGTTTTCTCCATATGGGCCAGTGCCCAGCGCTGCGCGTTGGTCATGGCGACGAGCCTGTAGCGCCGGCGCAGCCGCTTGAGCGCCGCGACCGAGTCCGGGAACGCGGGCCAGCGCCGGACCGAATCGCGCAAGCCCTCGCCCAGCCTCGGGCCCGTCGGCAGACCCAGCTCCTGCGCCATCGCCGCATAGCCGCGGACGAGATCGTCGGGATAGTGATCGCGGCCCGCGAAATTTCGCGAGCGCCGATAGGATTCGAGGATCGCATCGTCGGCGAGCCGGGATGGATCGGCACCCGACACCTCGCGCACATAATCGACGATCCCGCGCTCGAAATCGATCAGCGTGCCGACGACGTCGAAGGTCAGAACTTTGAAGTCACGCAGCGCCATGCGGCCCTCGAATTGCTGGAGTGGCTGAGCGCGCGCAGGGCAGGACTACAGCCGACCGGTCAGGTGCTTACAATGCAGTCCGATCTTTCGGACTGACAAGCGCTTCTTCTCCGACGAAGGCCGTTTCTCGCCGCTATCGCTTGCTCAGATACTTCATCCCCGTGTCGCACATCACACTGACGACAGTCGCGTCCGGACCGAGCTGCTCGGCCAGCCGCAAGGCCGCGACGACATTGGCGCCCGTCGATGTCCCGGCAAACAGGCCTTCCTCGCGGGCCAGCCGCAGCGCCATGGCGCCGGCCTCTTCGGTCGATACCGGCTCGATCCGATCGGCGATGCCCGCCTGCCAGAGCGGCACGATGAAGCCGGCGCCGATCCCGTCGATCTTGTGGGCGCCGCTCGGGCCGCCCGACAGCACGGGCGATTCGGCAGGCTCCACGGCAACGACGCGGATCCAGTCATTGCGGAGGCGCAGAGCTTCGCCCGTGCCGCGCAGGGAAGCCGCGGTCCCCACGCTCTGGACGAAGCCGTCGATCCGCCCCCCGGTCTGGGTCCAGATCTCGTCGGCCATCCGATGATAGGCGGCGAGTTGGTCGCGATTGTTCAACTGGTCGGTCCAGAAGCCGCCGGTTTCCGCGGCGATGACGCGGGCCGCCTCGATCATGTCCCGCGTGAGCTTCTCCGTCATGCGTCCGCTGTCGCTCGGAACGATCCGAAGCCGCGCGCCCAGGATCCTCATATGGTCGAGCTTCTCGCGGGCGAAGGCGTCCGAGGTCACGACATGCAGGGGATAGCCCTTGACCGCGCAGACCAGCGCCAGCGAGACGCCGGTGCTGCCGCCGGTATATTCGACCACGCTGCCGCCGCGGCCAAGCCGGCCATCGGCCTCGGCCGTTTCGATCATGGCCAGCGCGATCCGGTCCTTCATGCTGCCGGTCGGGTTCTCGCTCTCGAGCTTCAGCAGGATGCGGGCGCCATTCCGGGGCCGGACTTGGCGCAAGGCCAGCAGCCGGGTACTGCCGATGCAGTGGAGAATGTCCCGCGGCAGGTCGCTCATGGCGGCCGGCGCGTCTTCCGGTGCCGCTCCAGCCAAAGCTTCAACGCGAAGGCGTTGTTATGCGCCTCGTCGTGGGCCGCGTAGAGCAGGGTGACGGGCCCCTGGCGCAGGCGGTCGAGCAGCGTCGTCGCGGCCGCCTGCGCCGCCGGCTCCTTCAACTCGGTGAAATAGGCATCACGAAATGCGTCCCAATCTTCCGGCTTGCCATGGAAGCGCTGGCGCAGGGCATTGCTGGGCGCGACGTCCTTGAGCCAGAGATCGATATGCGCCTTCTCCTTGGCAATACCCCGCGGCCAGAGCCGGTCGACCAGGATGCGCGCGCCGTCGCCATCGGCCGGCGGCTCGTAGATCCGCTTCACGGCCAGCGTCGCCTTTTTCGCCGCAGCCATGGATGAACTCCATTTCCATGTGGTTAAATTCAATGTATATACATATAATAATGAGCACCCGAAAGCAACCGCAGAAGACCCTCCGCACGGACGCCCGGGCCCTTGTGCAATCTTGCGCCGGCTGGAACAGCCGGCTGGCGGCGCGGCGTATTACCCAGTTCCTGGATCGTGAGATGGCTGGCGAGAGCCTGACCGTGACGCAGGTCGGGCTGATGGCTCAGATCGCTGCGGCCGACGATGACCGGCTGGGCGCCCTGGCGGAGCGCACCGGCTTGGAGCAATCGACCCTGTCGCGCAATTTGCGCACGCTCGAGGCCGAGGGGCTGGTCGAGATCGCGGTCGTGGAATCCGATCTTCGGCGCCGCGCCGTCTGGCTGACCGAGACCGGCGCGCGCCGCCTCGAGGCAGCCATCCCCGTCTGGCGCAAGGCCCATGCGAAGCTGGCGAAACTCCTGGCGCCCGACCTGGCCCGCCGCCTCGCGGAGGGGACGGAGCCGCTGATCGCGGGCTGACGGGCATCTTGCGTTGAGATAGAACTCCAGATCTTTGACTGATGAAGAATTCCGCTGATGTCCAGGCAATCTGACTTATTCGACGGAGATCGCACGCCACAGCCGACGGATCGGCTGTTTTTTGCGATCTATCCGGACTCGGCTGCTGCTACCCAGATCGCGCATCTTGCGAAGCATCTGCGCGACGAGCATGAATTGAAGGGCGCGCCGCTCGCTTTGGATCGCTTCCACGTCACGTTGCATCATCTCGGCGACCATGAGGGGCTGCCGCCAACCCTTGTTGCGGCAGCCCAGGAAGCCGGGGCTGCCATTTCCGAATCCACTTTCGACGCTGCGTTCGACTATGTGGCGAGCTTTCGCACAAGCGCGCGTAACCGGCCCTTCGTGCTGCGCGGCAGCAAGGGTCTCGCTCCGTTGATGGCCTTTCAGCAGGCGATCGGCATGGCCATGAAGAAGGCCGGTCTCGGGCGCTGGGTTCAGCCGCAATTCACGCCGCATGTAACGCTGCTCTATGACGACCATCTCGTCGGTGAGCAAACCGTCGAACAAGTGAGCTGGACGGTGCGCGAGTTCGTCCTTGTGCACAGCCTGCTGGGCCGCACCCAGCATATTCCGCTCGGGCGGTGGTCGCTGCGCGGCTAGAGCATCAATCCCGCACGCGCCGCCCGAACCTCATCCGCCGGAACGGGCCGCCCAAACTGGCGTCAGGCCGGCGGGATGAAGGGCTGCGCGATCTTCTGGAACACCGGCAGCGCCTCGAGCTGCGCGGCATGGGCCGAGAGCGCCGGGAACTCCGCCATCGCGATCATCCCGGGATGAGCCTCGGCGACGAAGCGCAGCGCGGCGGCGACGGCGATATCGGCATGACCGACGCGATCGCCGAACCAGTACGCGCCGCTGCTTTCGGCGCGATCGGCTTCGAGCGCGACCAGGGTCGCCAGCATCTGCGAGCGGCAGCGGCCGACCCAGACATCCGACGCTTCCTTGTGAAGCCGCTTCTCGTAGAGGAGGCTGACGCCCTTGTCCGCGAGGCCCGTCGCGAGGCCAGCGACCTTGAGCGCCTGGCGGCGTTCCGGCTGGGCGGTCGGAAACATCGCGCGATCCGCCGGCACGAGGCTGTCGAGATAATCCAGCATGCTGTGGCTCTCGATCAGCACCTCGCCGTCATCGAGCACCAGCGTCGGCACCCGGACGAGCGGATTATAGACCCGGATCTTGTCCGCATCGCCGAAGGCCGACCAGGGCCGGTGCTCGAACGGCAGGCCATAGAGCGTCAGCGCGATGCCGACGCGGCGCACGAAGGGAGAATCGTACTGGCCGATGAGGATCATGGGCGGCACTCCGGAGGGTAATGATCGACGTCTCCGGGAACGATACAGCAAGATCCGGATCGTTTCGGCAGATAGAATCGCCCAAGGGCAGCGCGCTGGGCGGGCTTTCGTGCGGGTTTACCGGCCCAAGGCGTCGAGGGTTTTGAATTCCTCGGGGGAGAGCTGAATCTGCGCGGCCGCGACATTCTCTTCGAGGTGGCGGACCTGGCTCGTGCCGGGAATCGGCAGCATGACCGGGCTGCGCTTGAGCATCCAAGCCAGCGCGATCTGGCCCGGCGTTGCGCGATGCGCCCTGCTGATCGCATCGAGCGGTCCGCCCGGCTTGAGGAGATCTCCAGCCGCCAGCGGGTACCAGGGAATGAATCCGATCCCCTGGGTCTCGCAATAGGCCAGCACCTTCTCGTCGGCGCGATCCACGAGATTGTAACGGTTCTGCACGGTAGCGACCTTGAAGACCTTCTGCGCCGCCTTGATCTCGTCAACGCTGACCTGGCTGAGGCCGGCATGGCGGATCAACCCTTCCTGCAGCATCTCCCTGACGACGCCGAACTGCTCCTCCTGAGGAACTTTCGGGTCGATGCGGTGAAGCTGCCAGAGGTCGATCTGCTCAACCTTGAGCTGGCGCAGGCTCATCATGACGCATTGCCGCAGATATTCCGGACGGCCAACCACCGCCCAGAGATCGGGACCGCTGCGCGTGAAGCCACCCTTGGTGGCGATCGTCATCCCCTCATAGGGATGAAGCGCCTCTGCGATCAGCTCTTCGCTGACATTGGGGCCATAGCTGTCGGCCGTATCGATGAAGTTCACGCCGAGCGCGGGCAGGCGCTGCAGGGTGCGCAAGGCCTCCTTGCGGTCCTTGGGCTCGCCCCAGATTCCAGGACCCGTGATGCGCATCGCGCCATAACCGAGACGCGCAATTTTCTTATCACCGAGGGAAAATTCGCCGGAGGCGTGGGCATCGGGCTTGCTCATGGGATTGGCTCCAGAAGAACGGAGAAAGGGGGACCGGCGAGTCAGGCCGGATAGTCGGTGGACAGGGACAGGGATTTCCAGCGGTCGAATTCGGCCTGCAGGGCCTGCATCTTCTCCCGGGCGAACCGCACCGCGTCCGACCCGAGGAGGAGGTGGGCCGGCGGATCTTTCGCTTCCAAGATCGTCAGGATCGCCGCCGCGGCCTTGGTCGGATCGCCCTGCTGGCGTCCGCTTGCCGCTTGGCGACGTTCGCGCAGCGGGTTCATGACCGCGTCATAATCCGGGATGCTGCGCTCGGCGCGCACCATCGATCGGCCCGCCCAATCGGTCCGGAACGAACCCGGCTCGACCGCGGTGACATGGATGCCGAGGCCTTTCACTTCCTTGCTCAGCGATTCCGACAGGCCTTCGAGCGCGAACTTGCTGGCATGGTAATAGCTGACGCCGGGAAAGGTGACGATCCCGCCCATCGAGGTGATGTTGATGATGCGGCCCGCGCGTCGCTTGCGCATATAGGGCAGGACGGCCTGGATCACCGCCGCCGCGCCGAAGAAATTGACCTCGAGCTGGCGGCGCAGCTCATCGATGGTGGATTCCTCGAACACGCCCTCATGGCCATAGCCGGCGTTGTTGATGAGGATATCGATAGGGCCGATCTCGGCCTCGATCTTCGCAACGGTGGGCGCGATCCGCGCGATATCGGTCACATCGAGAAGGACGCCATGCGCCCGCCCGGGCTTCTGGGCCTGGAAGGCCGCGCGTTCTTCCTCCTTTCGCAGCGTCCCCACGACGCGATGGCCGGCGGCAAGCGCGGCATCCGAGAGGGCGCGCCCAAAGCCGGAACTGACGCCGGTAATGAAAAATGTCTTGGATTGAGACTCGCTCATCGCAATGCACCGGTTCGGGTGTTTTTCATGGAGAGGCATCCCGCTTGCGGGGATCGCCGTAATCTGAACTAGGCGCATCCTTGCCGGGCTTCAAGTCGGCAAGGCGCGTTATTTGCCTGAAGTTGCCGACACCGCGATTGACCCTGATATCAACGATGTCTTTTGTCCTGTTGTCGGGCTGAGGCGGAGGTGACGAGGGTCCATGAGGCTTGGGAAATTGACTCTTCTGGAGCGGCCAAGCAGGTTGTGTCGCTCATGAAGAAGCCGGCAGACATCTTTCCCCTGGCGGCCGGTTTGTTGGAGTCTCGCATGTCCGATCTTTCTGCTTTTCCGATCACCAAGCGCTGGCCGGCACGTCATCCCGATCGCATCCAGCTTTATTCGCTGCCGACGCCCAACGGGGTGAAGATCTCGATCGCGCTCGAGGAGATGGGGCTCTCCTACGAGCCGCACGCGATCGATATCGGCAACAATGAAAGCTGGACCCCGGAGTTCCTGTCGCTCAATCCGAACGGCAAGATTCCGGCCCTCATCGATCCGAACGGACCGGGCGGTCGGGCGATCGGTCTGTTCGAATCGGGTGCGATCCTGCTCTATCTGGCGGAGAAGACCGGCAAGTTTCTCCCAAGCGATGCGATCGGGCGCTACGAAACCATCCAATGGGTGTTCTTCCAGATGGCATCGGTCGGCCCGATGTTCGGCCAGGTCGGCTATTTCTATAAATTCGCCGGCCGCGAGATCGAGGACAAGAGACCGCTGGAACGCTATCGCGATGAATCGAAACGTCTGCTGGGCGTGCTGGAGACGCGCCTCGACGGCCGTGCCTGGATCATGGGCGATGCCTACACGATCGCGGATATGTCCCTGTTGGGCTGGGTGCGCAATCTGGTCGGCTTTTATGGCGCGCGCGACCTGGTCGAGTTCGATCGCCTGACGCGGGTTCCTGCCTGGCTCGAGCGCGGCCTCGCGCGGCCTGCCGTGCAACGCGGCCTGGTGATTCCGTCGCGGCCCTGAACCAGCGCCACCTTCGATCAGTGCACCGCGCTGCGGACTCGCACCATGCCGGAGAGGATCAGCCCCAGGACGCAGATCCCGGCGAACACGCCGGCGAGCCGCTCGATGGCGGGCCCCACCTCCACCGTCCAGCCCTGGTCCTGGACGAAGACCATGATGAAGGCGACCGAGAATTGCGTGCCCATATAACGGACGCCGATGGGCCCGCCCTGCAGATAGGCACCCGCCCAGACGCCCGCCGCCAGCGCCAGCTGGCAGAGCAAGGGACGCGCCCCGATCAACGGCAGCAGGGCGCCGGCGATGAGGCCTGCGATCAGGCAGCCGGCGAAGCGGTGCGTCATGCGCCGCAGCACCAGGAACGCGGCGTCGTTCGCGCCGGGCGTCATCGGCACCACCAGCAGGGCGATGGTGGTGACCATCGCCTGAGAGAAGGATTTGAGCGCCAGCAGATCGCTCGCCAGCGACAGGACGGCAACCGCAAGCGCGCCCGTCAGCGCATGCCAGGCAGCTTCGCGCCGGTCGACGTTGGGGGCAGGCGGCAGGCTCCAGCTGTAGGGCGGCGGCGGTTCCGATGAGCGGGTCACCCAGCGCCGCAGCGAGCCGCGAAGCCAGGGATCGGCGAGGCCCGCGACCAGGACGCAGGCGAGCGTGCCGATCGCGACATTGCAGAAGCGATCCCAGGCAAAGGTCTCCAAGCCGCTCGGCTCGATGAGGGCCTCGCCCATCACCATGACGAAGGTGACGACGCTCAGCACCCAGGCATAGCTGTGCCGGTAGCAGAGCGTGCCATAGAGCCCCGCCCAGCTGGCAGCGCTCATCAGGATGATGAAAAGGACCGGGTGACCGCCGACGATCTGGCCCAATGCCAATCCCAGCAGGGCGCCAAGAGCGGTGCCCGCCACGCGCAACAGGCCGCGATAGAACGACGCGGCGAAGCCGGTCTGCATGACGGCGAAGGCGCTGATGGCGGCCCACCAGCCGTCATTGAGCGCGAGCCTGTGCGAGACATAGACGGCCAGGGCCACCGACAGGACCGCCTGGAGCGCAACGGCGGCGCGCGGGCCGGTGAGGCTGATGCGGCCGGCATCGTCGCGCAACCCCGCGGCGAGTTCACCGACCGAGCGGAAGATTTCGATGCGACACCTCCGACAGGCCAGGGACGATGAAATGCGGCCGGCCGGAGTTTAGCGGAATCGCGCCGGGATTCGATCCTGAAAGGGATAGTACTGAAGCCAGGGCTTGGCTTCCCCGAGCACCCGCGCGAAGGACGGCCGGCTCACCAGCCGTTCGAAATAGGCCGATAGGTTCCTGTGCGTTCCCGAGAAGGGGACCAGCGTATCCGCGAAGAACAGCGATGGTGCTGCCGCGCAATCGGCGATGCTGAAGCTGTCGCCACCCGCCCAGATCCGGTCGGCCAGGCTTTGCTCGAACACCCCATAGGCGGTCCTGAGCATGGTTTCGGCTTCGGTCACGCCATGAGGGTCCCGGGCGCCGGCCGGTCGAATCCGATCGCCGACGATCTTCTGCATCGGGGTCATGATGTAGAAATCGCAGATGCGGTCCCACAGGCGCGCCTCGAGGGCCGCCTCTGGGTCGGCGGGGATGAGGGGCCGGGCGCCTGGATAATGACGATCCAGATATTCGATGATGCTGCTGCTCTCGGGCAGCGTTACGTCGCGGGCTTCGTCGCGCAGGACCGGAATCTTGCCGAGGGGCCAAAGATCCAGATAGCGCTTCCTGTCGGCAGGGTCGCCCAGATTGACGAGCCGCAGCTCGAACGCGGCGCCGTTCTCGTAGAACGCGATCAACACCTTGTGGCAATAAGACGACAGCGGATGAAGATGGAGCGCCAGCGTCATGGGTCTGGTTCCTTCTGCGCGACGTGATCGGCTCGTTCACATCATCGTCTTGGCATGGGCGACGAGCTGATCGAGTGCCGTGCCCCAACCTTCGAAGAAGCCCATTTCCTCATGCTGCTTTTTCCCGGCTTCGTCCCGATGGATGGCCGTGGCGATATAGCGGGTGCCCTGACCGCGCGGCTCCATCGTGATGATCGCCGTGAAGAAGGGGTTCGTCGAGGGACGGTAACCGGGCAGCAACGCGTCCGTCCAGACCAGCCGCTGCTCTGGGACCACCTCGAGATAGCAGCCCAGATTGGGGAATTCCTTCCCTTCCGGCGAACGCATCGTGGTCCGGAACAGACCGCCCGGACGTAAGTCGATCTCGCAATCCGAGACCGACCAGGGCGCCGGGCAGAACCATTTGACGACATGCTCCGGTTTCGTCCAGGCGGCCCAGACCAGCCGTGGCGGCACGTCGATGACGCGTTCCAGGACGAGATCGAGCTGGGGGTCGGGATGCCACAACCGCGGTGACGTCATCTTTCCTTCTCCTTCAGGGTCAAGAGATAGGCATCGAGCTGGTCCAGGCGACGCACCCAGAGCCGGCGCTGCCGGATCAGCCAATCTTCGGCGAGCTTCAGGCGCTTGGGCACGAGCTGGTAGGTCCGGACCCGGCCGTTCTTGCGCGAGCGGACCAGTCCGCTTTCCTCGAGCACCTTGAGATGCTCGACGAAAGAGGGCAGGGCCATGTCGAATGGCTGGGCCAGCTCGCTGACGGAGCCGGGGCCGCGGTTCAGCCGTTCGAGCACATGGCGGCGCGTCGGATCCGCCAAGGCACGAAAAACGCTGTCGATGGGTTCGGCGGTACTGAGCATCGAGGCACCTCCGCAAGCCGGTACCTATGCTCATAGCGCATCCAAATACTAAGGTAAACACCTTAGTGTTGGTGTCCGTTGCATCCGTCGCCGGAATCCATCGAGAGTTTCACCGATGCCAACGGTGCGGGTTTCTCAAGACCGTGGTTTTGTGAGACTATCGGGGCCGGCCGATCGGGCGTTATCGGCCGGTACAAGGCAGGGGATCTCAGCGACATGGCGAAGGCCAGGACCGTCACGATCTACGGCATCAAGAACTGCGACACCATGAAGAAGGCGCGCACCTGGCTCGAAGGCCATGGCGTTGCCTATGAATTTCACGATTACAAGGTGGCCGGGATCGACCGCGGCCGCCTCGAAGGCTGGGCGCGCGAGGTCGGGTGGGAACTCCTTCTCAACCGTGCCGGCACCACCTTCCGGGGGTTGCCCGAGAAGGACAAGGACGGTCTCACCGAGAAGAAAGCGGTGACCCTGATGCTGGCGCAGCCCTCGATGATCAAGCGTCCGGTGCTGGATGTGGGCGGCAAGCTGTTGGTGGGTTTCAAGCCCGAGTCCTATGAGAAGGCGTTCGGCGAGAAAGGCTGACGCCAAGGGGAGGGACGCAGGCCGTGGCTGACGACATCGTATCGATCAAGACCGGCTGCTGCATCGTCGGTGGCGGTCCCGCCGGCATGATGCTGGGCCTCATGCTGGCGCGCGCCGGCGTCGAAGTCACGGTGCTCGAGAAACATGCCGACTTCTTCCGCGACTTCCGCGGCGACACCATCCACCCCTCGACCCTGGAGCTGGTTTACGAGTTGGGCCTGCTGCCGGAGTTCCTGACGCGGCCGCATGAGGAGGTCCGTCGCCTCAATGCGGTGATCGGCAGCTCGACCATCCGGGTCGCCGATTTCACCCATCTGCCGACCCATTGCCGCTTCGTTGCGCTGATGCCGCAATGGGATTTTCTGAACTTCCTCGCCGAGAAAGCGCGGCGCTACCCGAACTTCCGGCTGCTGATGGAGACCGAGGCTACGTGTCTCATCGAAGAAGGCGGTCGCGTGACCGGCGTTCGCGCCCGCAAAGGGCAGGGCGAGCTCACGCTGCCGGCCGATCTCGTCGTGGGCGCCGATGGGCGGCATTCCCGATTGCGCGATCTGGCGGGCCTTCCGGTCGAACGTCTCGGCTCGCCGATCGACGTGTTGTGGATGCGCCTGTCGCGCCGGCCGACCGATGGTGACGAACCGTTGGGCCGGATCAATGGGGGCCGGATCCTGGTGATGCTCAATCGCGACAGCTATTGGCAATGCGCGCTCGTCATCCGCAAGGACGGCTTCGAGGCGATCAAACAGCAGGGCTTGGGGGCGGTGCATGAGGCGATTGCGCGAAGCGCGCCCTATATGAGCGATCGCGTCGGCGAACTCAAGAGCTGGGACGATATCAAACTGTTGACCGTGACCGTCGATCGGCTGACCCGGTGGTATCGCCCGGGGCTGCTTTTCATCGGCGATGCCGCCCATGCCATGTCGCCGATCGGCGGCGTCGGCATCAATCTCGCGATCCAGGATTCCGCCGCCGCGGCGAACATCCTGGCGGCACCCTTGCGCCAGGGAACGCCGACGGACGGCCAGCTCGAGGCCGTGCAACGCCGCCGCCTGCTGCCGACCCGCGTCATCCAATGGCTGCAGGTCACGATCCAGAACCGCGTCATCGGCCCCGTCTTGGCCAAGGATACGGAGATCGTCCCGCCCTGGCAGTTGCGGCTCATCGGGCGCCTGCCCTTGTTGCAGCGCATTCCGGCCCGGCTGGTCGGGATGGGAATCCGCCCGGAGCATGTCCGGACGATCGAACAGCCCCCGGTCCGCAAGGCACCGTGATCGTCGCGACCGATACCGATCGCGGGCACAGAAACATAATATTATGAAGGGCTTGCTGGCCGCTAGGCCGCGACCCCGGCGCGGCGCGCGAGACCGGATCCCGGTTCGTCAATCTGGCAAAACGGATGAGGCCCCGCCGTCGAGGCCAGGCATGACTGTTCGGTGACACGCCCCTAAGATGCCGCCCTCCCGGATGGTGGCCCGCCGACCGGCTTCGGAAATGCGTGATGTATCAGTTCCTCGAACTGGATCAGCTTCAGTCGATCGATATCGACCGGCTCTATCGCCATTGGGACGCGCTGCGGCAGGGCCGCGACTTCCCTTCCAAGGGCGATATCGATCCGACCGCGATCGTTTCCTGTCTCCCCTTCATGTCGATCGCCGAGATTCATCAGGAACCGCTGCGCATCCGCTATCGCCTCGTCGGCACCGAGATTGTGCGGCTGCGGGGCGTCGACTTCACCTGGAAATGGCTGCATGAGCTCGGCTGGAATCAGGAGACGGTCGCCGAGTTCCTGACGCAGTACGACACGATGTTGCGCAAGCGCAAACCGGTCTTCGGCGTCGACGATATCCTGTGGGTCGATGGACGCACGCGGCTCTATGAATGGGCCTTGATGCCGCTTGCCGATGATGGCCGAACCATCAGCCATTGCCTCGTCATCGAGGATCTTCGCGCATCGGGCCGTCCGTTGCGATAGCGACGACGGAAATCTGATTCCATTGGAATTTCTTCCCCGATGGGAGTGCCATCGCACAGCGTTTATCGGAATAAACGCGGTCGCAGATTGACATGAACAACAGTTAATGATGGAGTTGCGCCACCAGCGATAGAATTTCGTGAGTCAGCGATCGAAACTTCCTCGTGAGAGCAGTGGCGGCCAAACCTGCGCAATCGATACGCAAGCAGGACGTGATTCCTGCTTTCAGAGTCGACCCCAACCCTTCCGACATCGATAGCCGGCCGCCATGCCGTTTGACGACGGCAGGCCGAAGGGTATTCGTTCCAACCCACCTGAAAGGCGACGGCGATGCGTAATCATGACGCTGGTGTGAGCGCGATTCTCGAAAGTTTGCGGGCGGGCCGGATCTCGCGAAGACAGGCTTTCAAGACCTTGGCGGCTCTGGGCGTGGGTGCGGCGCTGTTGCCCTCATTGACGCGCATGGCTTCCGCGGATGACGCCCTGATGGGTCCTGGCGGCATTCCGCTGGCGCGGCCCGACAAGCCGGTGACGCTGCCGCTGTGGGAAGATCCGATCAAGAGCGGCCTCGAGCCGGAAACCGACGGCACCTTCACGATCTTCAATTACTCGGACTATATCGACAAGAAGCTGGTCGACGAGTTCGGCAGGCTGCACAAGGTGAAGACCCAGATCACCACCTTCGACAGCATGGATCAGTGCATCACGCGCCTCGCGACCCACGCGGTCCGCGCCGACGTCACCAACATCACGCCCGACCGGCTGGCCCAGGCGGTCGCCGGCAAGCTGATCAAGCCGGTCAATCACGACTATGTGCCGAACCTCAAGAAGAACGTCTGGCCGCAGCTCCACAGCCCGTTCTATGACCAGGAATCGCGTTACACCGTTCCCTATACCGTCTACACGACGGGCATCGGCTGGCGCGCCGACAAGGTCAGCGAGGACATCCCCAACCTCCCGAACCCCTGGTCGATCTTCTGGAACTCGCAAGCCTACAAAGGCTTTGTCGGCGTACTCGACGATTCGCGCGAGTCGCTGGTCCTCGCCATGCTCTATCGGGGCAAATATGACATCAACACCGAGGACCCGGCCGAGATCGACGCAGCACTCGCGGATCTGAAGGCGCTGATCCCGATCTGTAATCCGAAGATCAACATCACCGAGTACCAGACGTTGCCGGAAGGCACCTGCTACCTCCATCATTGCTGGTCGGGCGATCTCCTGAGCGGGGTCTTCGCCTATATGCCGGAAGGCGCCGATCCGTCGACGCTGCATTACTGGTCGGCGACCAGAGGCAAGGGCCCGATCCAGAACGACTGCTGGGCGATCTCGGCGACGACCAAGAAGCCGGTGCTCGCGCATCTCTGGCTCGACTACATCGTCGACAACACGGTCGCAACCGACAACTTCCTCGATTTCAACGGCTATCAGCCGCCGATGAACTCGATCACGGCCGATGCGCTGATCGCGCAGGGCCGCATCCCGGCCGGCCTGGCCACCGCGGTGATGAGGCCGGAGGATATGGGCCCCGGCGCCTTGCAGGAGATGACGCTCACGCCCAAGGGTCAGGCGCTGTGGCAGAGCGCCTACGCGAAGTTCCTCTCGGGCGCATAACCTCGATGCGCGAACATTCCGGGATCTATCCGCGCGGCCTCTGGCCGGCCTTCGCCCTTCCGGGCGTGGTCTGGCTGATCCTTCTCTTCCTGGTGCCGTTCTACGCGGTGATCGGCGTCGCCTTCGGCGGCGTCGATCCGATCTTCATGATCCCGATGCCGGCCTGGAATCCCCTGGAGTGGAACTTCGATTCGATGTTCCAGACACTCCTGGGGTTCCTGCCGGGCGGCGACTATTGGGCGGTGTTCATCCGCACCACCGTCTATGTCGGCCTCGCCTTGTCGATCTGCCTGCTCGTCGGATATCCGGTCGCCTACTACATCTCGCGCCATACGCGGCGCACCAAATCGCTGCTGCTGGCCCTGCTGGTGCTGCCCTTCTGGGTCAGCTACCTGATGCGCATGCTGGCCTGGGTCAATCTCTTCGCGCCCAGCGGCTATGTGAACGACTTCCTTGCCTGGTCGCACATCACGACCAATCCGCCGGACTGGTTGAACGGCAACCCGGTCTCGGTGATCCTGGCGCTGGTCTATGGCTACATCCCCTACCTGATCCTGCCGCTGCTGGCAGCGCTCGACCGCATCGACAAGAGCCTGCTGGAGGCGGCGCGCGATCTGGGCGCCAATCCCTTCAGCGCCTTCCTCCATGTCACGCTGCCCTTGTCGATGACCGGTATCCTCGGCGCCAGCGTCATCATCGCGCTGCCGATGTTCGGCGACTATTACACCCCCAACATCATCTCCGGCTCGCCGACCACCAGCATGCTCGGCAACCAGATCGACCTCTATTTCCATGGCGGCCCGCAGCCCTCCATCGGCGCCTCGCTGACCATGATCCTGGCGCTCTTCCTGGCGGTGCTGATGACCTATTACATGTATTCCGTCGCCAAGGCGACGCGCGAGGTGCGCGATGAGTGAAGCCGCACTGACGACGCGTCCCGTGCGCCGGCCCCAGCGGACCTTCGCGCGCCGCACGGCCGACTGGGTCGCCAATCCCTGGGGCAAGCCGCGCTTCCTGGTGCTGCTGACCTGGGTCTATGTCATCTCCTCGATCGCGCCGGTCGTGATCGCGATCCAGTTCTCCTTCAATGACGGCCGCTCGCTCACCGCCTGGCAGGGCTTCGCCGGGGCGCGCTGGTATTGGGGCGATCCGGTCAATTCGGTCTGGCATGATCCGGCCTTGCAGCATGCGCTGTTCCAGAGCCTGAAGCTGGCGGGCCTCGACATGCTGATCGCCACGCCGCTTGGCGTGATGCTGGCGCTGGGTCTGGCGCGCTGGCGCGGGCGCGCGGCCAGCGCCTCCAACTTCCTCATGCTGTTTCCGCTGGTGACGCCCGAGATCGTGATGGGCGTCTCGCTGTCGCTGGCCTTCCTCAACGTCTTCACCTTCATCGAACCCAGCACCACCGCCCAGGTTCTGGGCCATGTGACCTTCTCGCTCTCCTATGTCGTCGTGATCGTGCGTGGCCGCCTGTTCTCGATCGGGCGCCAATATGAGGAGGCGGCGGCCGACCTGGGCGCCACGCCCTCGGAGACCTTGCGGCTGGTGCTGCTGCCGCTGCTGCTGCCGGCGATTTTCTCGAGCCTGATGATCGTGTTCGCGATCTCGATCGACGATTTCGTGATCAGCCAGTGGCTCTCCTGCGGCGCCGATTGCGACACCATCCCGATCCGGATCTACAGCGCGACGCGCGCGGCCCCGCTGCCCTCGATCAACGCGCTGGCTTCGATCATGGTCTATTTCACGCTCGTCGCCATCGGCATATCCTATCTGGTCTACCGCTTCATGACGCGGGGCGAACGGCCCGCGGGCGGTGCCGGCAAGTCGATGGTCAGCTCGATGGGGGCCTTCGATGTCTGAGCGGGGCCGGGCGCCCGAGCTCTTCCTCACGAGACCAAACCAAGCAACAGGGGTGCTGACGTGGCCGGCGGCGAAGTAGAACTGGTCCATCTCGTCAAGCGGTTCGGCGCGTTCATCGCGGTCGACGGCATCAACCTCCATATGCCGGCGGGCGAGTTCTTCTCGCTGCTGGGGCCCTCGGGTTGCGGCAAGACGACGACCTTGCGCATGATCGCCGGCTTCGAGCAGCCGACCGAGGGCCAGATCGTCCTCGACGGCGAGGACATGACGCAGACGCCGCCGCATCGCCGTCATGTCAACACCGTGTTCCAGAACTACGCGCTGTTCCCGCATCTGAACGTGTTCGACAATGTCGCCTTCGGCCTGCGCCGCGCGCGGGTGGAGAAGGACGAGGTCAACCGGCGGGTGCGGGAAGCGCTCGACCTGGTGCAGCTCACCAAGTTCGAGCGGCGCCGGCCGGCCCAGATGTCGGGCGGCCAGCAGCAGCGCGTGGCGCTGGCCCGCGCCCTGGTGCTCAAGCCCGCGGTGCTGCTGCTGGACGAGCCGCTGGGCGCGCTGGACGCCAAGCTCCGCAAGCAGCTGCAGATCGAGCTCAAGGCGCTGCAGCAGCAGGTCGGCATCACCTTCATCTATGTGACGCATGACCAGGAAGAGGCGCTCACCATGAGCGACCGCATCGCCGTCATGTCGAACGGCCGGGTCGAGCAGGTGGCGCCGCCCAAGCAGGTCTATGAGGAGCCCACCACGGTCTTCGTCGCCGACTTCCTCGGCGTCTCCAACCTGATGGATGCGCATGCGCGCGGCGTCACGGGCGGCGGCCATTGCCAGGTGAAGGCCGGCGATTTCGATCTGCGCTGCGCGCGCGGCGACACCTCGATCTCTGGCCAGACCAAGATCACCATCCGGCCCGAGCGGGTGAAGCTGGAGAAGCAGGGTTCATCCGGCGAGAACCGCGTGCCGGGCCAGGTGGAGCGCTCGGTCTATCTCGGCAATGCGGTCCAGCTGATCGTGCGGCTCGCCACCGGCAATGTGATCCAGGTGCTGGTGCAGAATGGCGGCGAGGAGATCCCGTTCAACCCCGGCGATTCCGTGCAGGCCCATCTCCCCGCCGACGCGCTCCGCGTCCTCCTGGACACGGGCGCCCCGCTGCCATCCGCGGTGAAGTAGGGGGCGAGGTGTCGAGGCGTGTCCCCTCCCCCCTCGAGGGGGAGGGCTAGGGAGGGGGAATCCGCAGCCTAGAAGCCTGAATCGAGTCAGCATTCCCATCGCTGTCAGCGATGGGAACACAGCAGTCCGTCTGTTGGGGAAATCGCGTCATCCCCCTCCCTAGCCCTCCCCCGAAAAGGGGGAGGGGATAGGAAGGAAGCAAGCAAGCGGTCGCGTGTTACGCCGCGTCGACCTGGCGCTTGTGATAGGCCGCGGCGCAATGCTGGGTGCAGTAGGGACGGCCGGCTTCCGAGGGCGCGCCGCAGAAATGGAAGCCCGCCTGTTTCGGATCGCCGATCGGCCACATGCAGCCCTTGCTGCCGCCGGTGGGGGCCGCACCCGGCGCCTTGGCGCTGAGTTGCGGCTGCGGGGCCGGCGGTGCCGCCGGCATCGTTGCCGGCTCGGCATGATGCTGGGGCGGCGCGATACGAGCCGGACGCGGCATTTGCACGGGCTTGACGCCGGGCTCGCGCTTGATCGGCGACGGACGGGCCGACAGGCCCAGACGGTGCGCCTTGCCGATGACGGCATTGCGGCTGACGCCACCGAGCCGCTCGGCGATCTGGCTCGCGGTCAGGCCCTGCATCCAGAGCGCCCGCAAGGCTTCAATCCGTTCCTCTGTCCACTCCATGGCTCTTCCTCCGATCTTGTCCCAAATATGGGGTAGAACCCGAGATATTGTGGTCACGGAGTTTCATCCCACCATATCGGGTATTGCAAGATCGATTCGGCGACTCCGCGAATCAAGCTGGGGATAAGCGCCGCGCCTTCGGAACTGAACTTATAATGGTTTATTTCAATTGGCGAATTTAGCCCGGCGCAGCGACTCGATGGCCGGCGCCCGCGGAGTCGCGAGGACGGCGAGACAAGGCCAGGGCTAGTGGGTAGCGCTCAGCCGACGACGCGCAGGCCCGACTCCAGCAGCTCGATGATGTCCTCGAGCGCGTGAGTCCGCCGCAACCGGTGGCGGCCATTGAGCAGGAGATATTCGGCTTCGCGCTCATTCGCGGGTCCCGTGACGGGGACGCGCTTGGCAATGCTGAAGAGCGGGCGCTCGCGGCTGGAGCGGAAGACCGAGAACATCGCCATGCCGGTGCGATGATCGATCGCGTAGTCGCGCCACTCGCCGCGCATGACGCGCCGGCTATAGAGGGAGAGAAGCTGATTCAATTCGCGCCGGCTGAAGAAAACCACGCGCTGTTGGCGCCGATACTCGGCGAGGCGGATCAGACTCGACATGCGGTGACTGGCACTCGGCTCCCGCGTTGCAAGGACCGCATCGGTTCCCGGGAGAGCGTCCCGCCGCCGTGAAGCGGCAGCCCCCAGGAATCAATCCAGTGCCGATAGTGTCGACCAAAATTCGCAGCCGGTCCAGCCCCGAGGACCGGACCCGGCGAAGCTTTCAGGAGGCAACGAAGGCGGGAAAACCGGCGGCGACGTTACTGGACCAGGCGCGCCTCTTCGCCCGGCATCGGCTTGCTCACGCAATCGACCACGCCCAGGGTCCGGTAGCAGTAATAGACCGGCATCGGCGGATGGGCGGCGGCCTCGTCGGCCGCGATCTCTTCGGGCGTCCGGCAGTATTTTCCGGTGCGCTCCAGCTCGAAGGAGGAGCAATCCTCGCCCGTGATCCAGCCGGCGAC
Source organism: Hypericibacter sp. (assembly GCF_050729195.1). Taxonomy (NCBI): domain Bacteria; kingdom Pseudomonadati; phylum Pseudomonadota; class Alphaproteobacteria; order Rhodospirillales; family Dongiaceae; genus Hypericibacter; species Hypericibacter sp. The sequence goes on along the minus strand of NZ_JBOHKS010000248.1, from coordinate 8,502 downwards.
GTAGTCCGTCGGCAGTTTCTTCTCCATCGTGAAGGTCGTGGCGGTGACGGCCCCCATGGCGAGGTCAGCCGGCAAGCCCGCGCAGCCCTGCAGGGTCAGCGAGGCGCCGAGGATGAGGTAGAGGACGATGTTCTTGAGCATGGCGGCCGTCCTGGCTTGCGAGCGGGCCCGCCCTTCCTGGGGGACCTGGCGATCATCCTGCCACCGGCCTGGTGAATATTGGGTTAGCGGCCGCTGCCCGGACCCTGGCGAGCCGGTCATGATGTCGCGGAACCCATTGAAATTCCGGGGTTTGCCAAGGTGAACACACAAGGTTATGTTACGCCCGGCTTTGGCCCCGGCCTCGGCGGGGATTTGGGGTTTGCGAGAATCAGGCTCGATGTGGCACTCGCATCGTCGGTCCTTGGGCCCAATCCCGGGATTTAGGACAGAAGGCAGCGGCGCGGGGGCCGAGAGGAGCGGGCGTGGCGGATATCTTCAAGGAAGTCGAAGAGGACCTTCGGCGCGAAAAGTTCGAGCAGCTCTGGCAGCGTTATGGCCGCTGGGTGATCGCTCTCGCGGTGGTGGTCGTCCTCGGCACCGCCGGCTCCGTCGCCTGGCAGCGCTATCAGCAGCATCGCGAAGCCCAGCTGGCCGAGCAATATGGCGCGGCGATCGCGCTGACCGATCCGAGCACGGGCGACCTCGCCAAGGCGGACGCGGCGCTGGCGAACATCGCCGATGCCGGCGGCGGCTATGGTGCGCTGGCGTCGCTCGAGCGCGCCGCGGTCAAGGCCAAGGCCGGCGATATCGACGGTGCCGCCAAGATCTATGACGCGATGGCCGCCGACAGCGGCACGCCCTCGGCGCTGCGCGATCTGGCGAAACTCCTGAAGGTCATGCGGCTGGTGGAGAGCGGCGATCCCGCGGCGCTCACCGCCGAGCTGGCGCCGCTGATGGCGCCCGAGAATCCCTGGCGCTTCACGGCGACCGAGCTGACCGCGATCCTCGCGCTCAAGAGCGGCGACCAGAAGCACGCCACGGAACTCTTCACCCAGCTCGCCGACGATCAGGCGGCGCCCTCCAGTCTGCGCGCGCGGGCCGCCGAAATGGCCGCGGCCCTCAAGAGCTGATTTCACATGATGGCAATCTCTGCGGTTCTTCCTTCCCGCCGGCGTCGCGCCGGTCGTGCGGCCGGCCTCGCCGGTCTTGTGATGGCGCTGACGCTGCTGTCCGGTTGCGATTACTTCTTCGGCGATCCCGAAGCGCCGCCCTTGCCGGGCCAGCGCATCTCGGTCTTGAAGATGTCGGGCTCGCTCGTGATCGATCCGACCCTGCAGCAGCAGCAGGTCGTGCTGCCCAAGCCCGAGACCAACACGGAATGGCCGCAGCCCGGCGGCTATTCGAGCCACGCCATGTATCACGTGGCGCTCGGCGACAACATCAAGACGGTCTGGACCGCCCATATCGGGCAGTCGGCCGGCGATGACCGCGCCATCCTGGCCGAGCCCATCTCGGTCGGCGGACGCGTCTTCACCATGGATGCCGGCGCCACCGTCACGGCGTTCGACGTCACGAACGGCGGCCAGGTTTGGCGCACCGATCTGACGCCCGAGGACGAGGACGACGATCTCTTCGGCGGCGGCCTCACCAGCGACGGCAAGATGCTCTATGTCAGCACCGCCTACGAGCATATGTATGCGCTCGACATCGGCACCGGCACCGTCAAATGGGATGTCGATCTGCGCATGCCCTTGCGGGCGGCGCCCACCTACAGCGACGGCCGCGTCTTCATCGTCTCGACCGACAACCAGGTGGTGGCATTGGCAGCCGACGACGGCCGCAAGCTCTGGACCCATGCCGGCGTGGCGCCGGCGGCAGCCCTCCTCGGCGGTCCGGCGCCGGCGGTGGTCGGGCCCAATGTGGTCGTGCCGCTCAGCACCGGCGAGCTCCTGGCGATCCGTGCCGAGACCGGCCGCGTGCTCTGGACCGAGAGTCTCGCCGGCGGCCAGCGTTCGGAATCGCTGTCGCAATTGGCCGACATCCGCGGCCGGCCGGTGATCGACCGCGACCTGGTGCTGGCGGTCAGCCATAGCGGCGTCACCGCCGCCATCGACCTTTCCAACGGCCGGCGTGTCTGGAGCAATAATTTCGGCGGCAGTCAGGGTCCCTGGGCCGCGGGCGATTATGTCTACACGCTGACGCGCGAAGGCGACGTGGTCTGCCTGACCCGCGATCAGGGCCGCATCCGCTGGGTGCAGTCGCTGCCGACTTTCGAGAACATGGAAGAGAAGAAGCGCCCGATCGTTTGGTCCGGCCCGGTGCTGGCGGGCGATCGCCTGGTCGTCACCGGCTCGAATTCGGAGGCCTATTCGATCTCGCCCTATACCGGCGAGTTCCTCGGCAAGATCCAGCTCCCGGGGCGCTCCCATCTGGAGCCGATCATCGTCAACGGCACGCTGCTGTTGGTGCTGGACAATGCGGATCTGATCGCGATGCGCTGAGGCGCATCGCGGATCGGGATTTCGCTGCGACGAGAGAGGGCCGATCCGATGCGCCGTGAAGGCGAGACGATGGGGCTCACGCTGGCGATCGTCGGCCGCCCCAATGTCGGCAAATCCACGCTGTTCAACCGTCTGACCGGCCGGCGCCAGGCGCTGGTCGACGATCAGCCGGGCGTCACGCGCGACCGCCGCTATGGCGACGGCCGCATCGGCGAATTCACGTTCCGGCTGGTCGACACGGCCGGCTTCGAGGACGCCAAGGACGACACGCTCGAGGCGCGCATGCGCGACCAGACCGAGCGCGCGGTGGGCGAGGCCGATCTCATCCTCTTCCTGATCGATGCGCGCGAGGGCGTGACCTCGCTGGATCAGCATTTCCTGCGCTGGCTGCGCAAGCAGCATCGCCCCATGGTGCTGGTCGCGAACAAGGCCGAATCCAAGGCGGCGCTCTCAGGGCTTGGCGAGGCGCATCGGCTGGGGCTGGGCGATCCCATTCCGGTCTCGGCGGAGCATGCGCAAGGGCTCGATCTGCTGCTGGACGCGATCCGCGACAAGCTCGGCGACAAGGCCAAGCTCGGCGACCCGATCGAGGAGGACGAGTTCGCCCTGCCGGCCGAAGAGCCGGAATTCGAGAATGCGGAGGCCTTCGACGAGGCGGCCGCCGCCGCGCATGAGAAGGAAATCGAGAAGCGCCCGCTGCAGCTCGCCATCGTCGGCCGCCCCAATGTCGGCAAATCGACCCTGGTGAACCGGCTGATCGGCGAGGACCGCTTGCTGGTCGGCCCCGAGGCCGGCATCACGCGCGATTCCATCGCCATCGACTGGCAGCATCGCGGCCGTCGCGTGCGGCTGGTCGACACCGCCGGCGTGCGCCGCCATTCGAAGGTGATCGACAAGGTCGAGCGGCTCTCGGTCAGCGACACGCTCAACACCATCCGCTATGCCGAGGTGGTCATCCTCGTGCTCGATTCCGAGGTCATGCTGGAGAAGCAGGACCTGACGCTCGCGCGGATGGTGCTGGAGGAGGGGCGCGCGCTCCTGATCGCGGCCAACAAATGGGACCGCATCGAGGACAAGCCCAAGGCGCTGAAGAAGCTCACCGACCGGGTCGAGAGATCGCTGACCCAGGCCAAGGGGATTCCGGTGGTGCCGGTCTCGGCTCTTACGGGACAGAATCTCGACCGCCTGATCGACGCCGCCTTCGCCGTGCACAAGCAGTGGAACCGGCGCCTCGCCACCTCGCCGCTCAATCGCTGGCTGCGCGCGATGGTCGACAATCATCCGGCGCCCCTGGTCTCGGGACGGCGCCTCAAGCCGCGCTACATGACCCAGATCAAGACGAGGCCCCCGACCTTCGCCTTCTTCATGAACCGGCCCGAGAAGTTGCCCGACGATTACATGCGCTATCTGATCAACGGCCTGCGCGAACAGTTCGAGCTCCCCGGCGTGCCGATCCGGACCACGCTGCGCAAGATCAAGAATCCCTACGCGGAGGATTGAGCCCGCTCTGCACTGTCCCTTCCCCCTTGTGGGGAAGGGGGATGACGCCGCTCCATGCAGCGAGCGGCCCCCTCCCTAACCCCCACAAGGGGGGAGGGGATAAGACATCAAACCGGCTCCAGCCCCATCCGCCGCAGCTCCTCATCCCGCCGCGGTGCGTCTGACTCCAGGAAAAACTCGTCCAGCTGCGGTGGCGCAACCCTCGTGCCGGCGAGCATGGCGTGGGCCTGGCCGCGATGATGGATCTGGTGCTGGAACAGATGCGCCAGGATGGATCCCGCCGTCTCGCGGTAATCGACGCCGTCCTTGCGGTCGATGGTGACGCGCCGCGACAGGTCGCGCGTCGTCAGGCGGTCGCAGAATTGGATCAGCTGCCGGTCGGTCTCGGTCTGCGCCGCGGCCAGATCCGGAAGATCGGCATAGGGCGTCTCGTTCTCGAGCAGGACGCGGCCGGTGCCCTGCAGATCCGCGAGGTAATAGCGGTCGACCACGAGGATGTGATTGAGGGTCTCGCAGAGGGACGGGAAGAAGCTCACCCGCCGCGCGATGAACTCCGCCGGGGTGAGCTCGCCGCAGGCCGCCAGCAGGCGCGCATTGGCCCAGGCATTGTTGCGGGCCATGGCGCGGAAATGATCGGTCAGCTGCGTTGTCATGATGGGCCTCTTAGGAATTTTCTCAGGCATATCAGCAAGAAGGGTGGGAACAGGGCAGGGCTGCCGACTTGTCATAATATGGCGCGGCTTGTGACATCCGCCCTTTCTTAACCTCTCGCTAACCATATCGGCGCAGTCTCACCATGCCCGCGGCCGAGTCGCCGCGGTATAGGGGACCGCGGCTGAGACAGTTCAGGCCCTCTTCGCAAGCACGGAACCGTCCGTGGCGGAGGCTGGCAAGCTCGACCCTCATCGGCTTATCGCTTCTCCTCGGCTGCGGGAGTTCTTCCGCGAACGCCGACTCCTCAACGAATGTCCAATCCGGACCGTTCCGGCTCTTCGTCGATTTCGCGCGCGAGGAGTCGTTGGAGCCCGATCTGACGATGGAGGGCACCCAGCCGCAGACCCTGGGCGGCATTCCGGTGAGCTTCTCAGCGATCGACGGCGCCTCGGCCGCGGGCCTGACCGTCGGCATCGCCGGCCGCCAGCGCGTCGCGCTCGACGACAAACTGTCGCTGACGTTCGAGGCCATCGGCAGCCGCTCGCGCAACGAGGCCGATGTGTCGCTCGGCACCGGCAATGCCTGGAGCGGCGCCACCGTCTCCTACCATGACGGCGCTCTGACCCTGGCCCTGCAGCCGAACTTCGCCTTGGGCTCGACCGACGCCACCTTGCAGCATCTGAGCTATGGCCTCACCGCCTGGGCCGCGCAGCAGCTCTGGGAGGGCGTGAGCGCCAAGATCTCCTCGGGCTTCACGCGCGAGACGCAGGAGAATGACAGCGCGCATCGCGCCGATGCCGCCATGGCCGAGGTCGGCCTCTCCTTCGACCTGCCGGCCCATTGCACGCTCGATCTGGGCTACCGCTTCGCGCAGAGCGACGCCGAGCTCGGGCAGTTCTCCGGCCGCGCGCAAGGACCCCGCATCGGCACCCACTGGGCGCTGAGCCCGACCTTCCGCCTCGGGCTCAATTACGCCTACGACAACCGCACCGACTATTCGCTCGACGACCAGGCGATCCAGCAGCATGACGACGCGCTCCACCGTATGGATGTCGAAGCCGACTGGGACATCGGCGGCGACACCATCGAAGGCCTGACGCTCACCGCCAACTACCATTTCGAGAACGCCGCCGCCGCGTCGGACGGCTCCGGCGTCGCGCGCCATGTGGGCACGGTGAACGTGGCGTTCGGGTTTTAGGCGGCGACATCGCGCAGACACTTCATCGATCTCGCATGTACCCCTCCCCCTACCCCCTCCCGCAAGGGGAGGGGGCGTGATGGGTGTAGATCTCGCCCGAAGCTTAAAGGTAGAGCGAAGCGATCACATCAACTTAGGGGGAGGGGCTCTCGATGACATGCGAGGTCGTCCGTCATTATCTCTCCACCCCCTTGAATCCCAACCCAAATCCCCCGCCTTGACGCCGCGCGTCTTCCCTTGCTATTGAATGATCATTCAAATTTCAGCGGCGGCGGAAGATCGATGTCAGCTTCATACGATGCCATCGTGGTCGGTGGCGGACATAACGGATTGACCTGCGCCGCCTATCTCGCCAAGGGCGGCGAGAAAGAAGGCAAGAATAAGCTCAAGGTCCTGGTGCTCGAGCGCTACCACAAGGTCGGTGGGGCGGCGATGTCGGAGGAGATCTATCCGGGCTTCACCTACTCGACCTGCTCCTATGTCTGCAGCCTGCTGCGTCCCGAGATCTTCCGCTTCCTCGATCTGCCGCGCCACGGGCTCGAGGTCATTCCCTATGAGACCAACAGCCAGCCCAACCCGAACGGCGAGGGCATCGTCACCTATCGCGACCATGACCGCACGCGCGAGAGCCTGCGCCGTCATTCGGTCAAGGATGCCGAGGCTTACGAGCATTACGCCGCCGAGATCAGCCGGCAATGCCGCTTCATCAAGCCGTTGCTGATGGTGACGCCGCCCGATCCGACGCAGCTCAATCCCTTCGCCCAGAACCGCATCAATCCCTGGGGCAAACGCGAGGACCTGGACGGATTGCTCAAGATCGCGGCCGAGTTCGGGCGCATGGGCGAGAAGCAGATGTATGAGCTGATCCGCTTCTGGACCATGTCGATCGGCGATTTCCTCGACGAGTATTTCGAGAACCCGCGCTGGAAGGGATTCTCCGCCGCCTCGTCGATCATCGGCACCGCCCTCGGGCCCTATTCGCCCGGCACGGCCTATGTGCTGCTGCATCACTATATGGGCGAGGTCGACGGCCAGATCGGCGCCTGGGGCTTTGCGCGCGGCGGGATGGGCTCGGTCTCGAAGGCCATCGCCTCGGCCGCGACCGAGGCCGGCGTCGAGATCCGCACCAATGCCGAGGTCGCGAGCCTGATCGTCAAGAACGGCAGATGCACCGGCGTCGTGCTCAAGAGCGGCGAGGAGATCCACGCGAAGACGGTGGTCTCCAATCTCGATCCCAAGCGCACCTATCTGAAGCTGATCGAGAAGTCGGACCTCGATGCGATCGATCCCGACATCCATGGCTATGCCAAGAACTTCAAGATCCGCGGCTCTTCGGGCAAGCTCAACATCGCGCTCGACGGCATGCCGAAATTCGCCGGGCTTCCGCAGGAATCGGGCTGGGGCACGATCGATATCGGCGGCGACTTCGACTATATCGAGCATGCCTATGACGATTACAAATACGGCTCCTGGTCGAAGAAGCCCTTCCTCGACATCGTGATCCCGACCTCGGTCGATCCGACCATGGCCCCGCCCGGCAAGCATTTCATGTCGGTCTTCGTCCAGTATGTCCCCTATAAGCTGGCCGAGAGCCCCTGGACGCCGGAGACGAAGGCGGCCTTCGAGAAGGACGTGCTCGACACCATCGAGGAGAACGCGCCGGGCTTCCGCAAGCTGATCCTGCATTGCCAGACCCGCACGCCCTGGGACATCGAGAACGAGGTGGGCCTGACCGAGGGCAACATCTTCCAGGGCGAGCTCACCCTCGACCAGATGCTGTTCAACCGGCCCTTCCCGGGGCTCGGCCAGTATCGCGGGCCCTTCGACGGCTTCTACATGTGCGGCTCGGGCACGCATCCGGGCGGCGGCGTGATGGGCGCTCCCGGCGCCAATGCCGCGCGCGAGATGCTGAAGGATTTCAAGCATGGGGTGGTGCGATGAGCGCCAATCAATTCGATGTCATCGTCATCGGCGCCGGCCATAACGGGCTGGTGACGGCGACTTATCTCGCCAAGGCCGGAATCAAGACGCTGGTGGTCGAGGCGAACGATCGCCCCGGCGGGGCGGCGGTGACGCGAGAATTCGCGCCGGGCTTCAAGACCTCGGCCGTGGCGCATCTGCTCCATGCGCTCCATCCCCGCGTGATCCGCGATCTGGGGCTCGAGGGCCATGGGCTCCGTGCCACGCAGCATCGCGTCGGCACCTCGGCGCTGTTGCCGGACGGGGCGCGGATCGATCTGACCGGCGATGCGGCCGCCACGGCGGCCTCGATCGGCAGGATCTCGCCGGCCGATGCCGAAGCCTATCCGCGCGTCATGGCGCGCCTGGTGCGGCTCTCCTCGGCGCTGGGCGATTTCCTGCTGCGCACGCCGCCCTCGCCCTCGGCGGGGGCCAACGATTTTCAGACCAAGCTCGCGCTCGGCATGTTCGCCCTCAAGCTCCGCATGCTGGGCAAGAAGGACATGCTGGAGCTCTCCCGCATCCTCACCATCAATGTCGCCGATCTCGCGACCGATTTCTTCGAGAGCGACGCGATCAAGGGGCTCTTGGCGCTCGAAGCGACGCTCGGCGTCTATCTGGGGCCGCGTTCGCCCAACACGGTCTTCAACCTGCTCTACCGGCTTTCCTCCTTCGGCAAGAACGGCCTCGGCGGCTTCTATCTGCCGG